>MHAC01000029.1:13177-32237 GCA_001804565.1 Ignavibacteria bacterium GWF2_33_9
ACTTCCGGAATTAACAATTACTTTATCTTTTGTGAATGTATCGTATGCTTCTGTAGCTCCGTCATCTGAATATATTTTTGCATCAGGTGCTATCGTCAAGTCATTGGAATTCAAGTCAAAAAGAGCATTTGCAGATATTAATCTAAGTGAACTATTAATTCTTGCAGGAAGGTTAAGCTCAATTTGTCCTGTAGTTTTATTCACTGACAAGATATAGAATTCTGATGAGGTTGTTCCTCCAATCGATTGATCCGATGTACCATTCAGGAGAAAAGTAGCAAGAGTACTGAAAAATCCGCCATTATTTGTAAAATTACCCGTCAAATAACAAATTCCATTGCTTTGCTGAGTGAAATTAGCACCATTTCCAATTGTCAGGTCATTGCTGATATAAAAAGTAGTTTTCGGAGTTAAATTTACTTTCGTTCCAGGACTAACATAAAAACCGTTCTGAGCAAATGAATTATATGATAAGGCAAAATACAAAACCAGGGTAGTGAAAACCCACCCAATTTTTTCAGGGCAATATATTTTGCAAATATGTTTCATTTATTAAATTCTATTTTACCTGATGTCTTGTTAGATAAGTAACGTAAGGAGTACTAGCTGATCCTATTGCTTGAGGTGTACCTGTATAATGTGCATTAGCATATATCGTAACTTTATCACCTAAAGTTAATTTTAACAAATTGCTTATATTTGAACTAGTTCTACTATTTCCATTATTACCGATAGAAATATTGCCTTCAGAATAAATTGTACCATTAATATAAACAGCGATTTCTAGATAAAATGATGCACCATCAGACATTGTTACTTTAGCATTTGAATTCAGCTGATAATAACCCGTTGAAGGCGCAGTAAATTCACCAGTAGAAATATCATAAGCATTGTGAGAATCAAATTCTTCAGAATTAAAATTAATTAATGTCCAATTATTATTTGTAAGATTTTGATTTGCATTCAAATATGCGCTCATTACAACCAAATTACCTGTTCCCAAATTATTCCAACTTGTTCCATCAAATACTTTAACTGCATTTTCTGTGTCATTATAATATAAGGAACCTTCCGTACCGGTTGGTGCTATTGTTTGTGGCGTTAATGTGGAAGTAATTGATTCAACATTTCCGGTTACAGTCAATTTGTTATTTGTAGATTCCCATTTTAAATCATTATCACCACCGATTGTATTTGCATCTGACCAGTAAGTCATATTTCCGGCAGTATTGGTTATTCCGGTGAAAGCACTTGTACCATTTCCTTTCAGCATTCCCGTTACTCCTGCAACATCAGAAATACCTGTACCACCTCTCTCAACCGGTAAAGTACCTGAAGTAATTTTTGCGGCATCAAGATTAGGGATATCTGATGCTTCTAAGTCAACACCACTAGTTACGAGCCCATCTGCATCATAAGTAATTTTAGTATGAGTTGCACCAGTTATAGGGGTATTAGGGACTAAGTAATCCGTTCCGGCAATAGCATTTATTAAAGTAGTACCATTCCACTTAGCAATTGCATCTGTAGTTGTCATACTCACTTCAGGATCAGTTTCAGAGCCGCTGCTTGGGTCAGCGGGAGCCCATTCTGTTCCATTATATTTCAATACTTGTCCATTAGTTGGGTCTGTTGTGGAAACCGAAATACCCTGAAGACCAACAACTGTAAGAGCCGGATAAGTACCACTAATATCACCGCTTGCAGCTCCTAATGAACCGGTAAGTATTGTCTCAGTTCCACTTCCTGTTATTATTTTCAGTTTATCTGTTGCGGCATCATAATATAAAGCACCTTCATCTATAGTAGGAGCCGATGCCTGCGGAATAAATATCAATGCTTTCGGGTCAATAATTCCTGTAACTTCGAGGTCACCACCGATTGAAAACTTTCTGTTTGTTGGATCCCAGCTCAAGCTGTCATGACCTGCAATTGTATTGTCATTTGACCAATAAGTAACTTGATTTGTCTTTGCTGTTATTCCTGCAATTGCATTTGTTCCATTTCCTTGTAACATCCCGTTTGGAATAGATGCAACTCCTGTTCCACCTTTTGTAATTGGAAGAATACCTGATGAAATATCCGAAGCATCTAGTAAACGGAAAGCAGGAACTGCATCAGGACCAGATACAGGACCGGCAAAAACTTTATTTGCAGATTGTGTTGTCCAGGTAGCAGTTAAAGTTCCACTCTCAAAAACGGGGGAACCAGTAACAGCAAATTCCGCCGGTAAATCCAACCCAACTTCAGTAACTGTACCGGTATTGTCTGCGGTAATTGTAATATTACCAACACCATTTGCAATTGAAATTCCTGTACCTGCAGTCAAAGTTCTGAGAACATATGCACCTGAATTGCCTTCACCAATTAAGATTTGCCCTGCTGTTGGTGCTGTTCCCAATCCCGTTCCACCATTGGCAATTGGTAAAATTTCAGTAACATCAGTTGTCAAATCAATAGCATTTCTGGTAATTACTTGATTTGAAATTGTCAGGTAATCTAAAGTACCTGCTAAAGAAACATCGCCGGTATTAATGCCGGAAAGATTAGTAATTGTAATGTTATTTGGAATATCGTCATCAACTAAAGTGCGAAATGAAGGAGTACCTCCGGGATCAGATATTGGAGATGCAAATACTAAATTTTCTTCTTGATTTGCCCAAGTACCACCAATAACCACATCACCGCTCAAACCATTACCGGACATTATTAATTCAGATGGTAAATTAACTGTTACTGAAGTCACAATTCCAAGAGGTCCATAATATTCCCATTGATTAGTGCTTGCTTTCCAGCGCAAAATCTGTCCATCATTTGGAGCGCCTGCCATTATTTCTTTGCCTTGGATTGCAACAACTGTTGGATTTGGATAAGTTCCATTTAAATCGCCACCAGCATCACTTCCAACTCCAATAAAATCAGAAGCATGTTTCCCATCCAGCATATCTGCATTGAGATTTGTAACCAAAGTTTGTGATGTAACGTTGAAAGGTGAAGTTCCATCGGCAACGCTTGAAATTATAGGGCTAGAAAAGGTTTTAGCACCAGCAATTGTCTGAGCTTGGTCATCAATATGTCCCCAAGTAACTCCTGGTGCGGCTAATTCCAGATTATCTAATAAATTGTGATCTATAGCTGTTGCGTCACTTGCAATAGTTATACTCCCTGAACCATTCGTAATGGAAATACCCGTTCCTTCAGTCAAAGTTGCCAATGTATATTTGCCTGTAGAGGTATTTCCAATCAATAGTTGTCCATCTATAGGATTTGTATCCAATTCCGTTCCACCTTTGACAATTGGTAATATTCCGGCAGTTTCATCAGTAGCTAAATCAACAGCATTTGATGTCGAACCAGTTCCAACAAATTGATTAGCAGTGATAGTTCCTAAATCAGTAGGAGCAAGTGAAGCTCCAGTGCCAACAAGCATTGCTGCTGTAATATTAGTATCTGAAGAGATGTTAGCAAAAGATACATTTCCTAATCCGGAAAGAAGGACGGTCCAGATAGGAGAGCCAGAAGTACCTGAATTGAAATAGAAATTATTGTCATCTGTTACATAAACCAGTAATCCTTTTGCAGGAGTAACTATTGCATCTCTTTGTGAAGCAGCCATCACCGGAATAAGAAGTCCTCTTTTTGTCGGGTAATCTGTATCATCCGAAACGTCTAAATGCAGAATAGTGGAATTATCAGGATTATTTGTCCCAATCCCGACATTCTGAGTTTGACAAAATAAATAATTGCAATTTATTATCAGAAGACTCATTATTGTAATTAAGTTTACTCTATACATTTTAATTGTGCCAATTTTTAATTTTCACATTCATGGAATTTTCACTTTACGAATCTTAATTTTATACTTACTTTAAATATAAATTATTTAATATTTTATTAACACCTAAATGAAAATTAATCTTTCATTAAACAATGTATATTCATAATTCATAGCTAAGTAAATTAATAAAATATAATGGATTAAACAAATTATTATCAAAATTTTTCAACATTTTTTTCAACATTTTTTTTCACTTGTACCGTAATTAAAATTAACTTCACTTCTTTAAATCTCCACATTAACCTTTGAGAGGCACTTTCGAGTCATCGTATTGAGTTAATAAAGCTATCATTATGTTAGTAAATTTAACGTGGATACATTTTTTCTTTGTAATCTATGACATTTGAAATTCTACAAATTTCTTTTGGTGATAAGGAAACATATTAACTTTGATTCTTTTGGAAAAAGTAAACGCTTTAATTTGTGATATATTTTTTTTATATAAAAGTTATTCATGGTCATATGTGATTATCCTCTCAATTTTATTTTAAAAGTTCATTTATACTTGTTAAATTTTTTCATTAAAGAAAAACAAATCCTATTAAACACTATTGAAAAATATGAGGTATCTCTTGACTAATTATATAATAGCTCTTTCTTGTCGAATTCCTCCATATCATCTGTAAGAGAGAATTACGGAGAAATCAGATGATTAATTTGCAAGAAATTCATCTCTTGCATTGGAAAATTGCATCCCACTTTCAATTAATGTCCTGTTATTGTCCATTGCACAATTATTATTTTTGATATTTGTTTTATTAATCTTACTTCCATCATATTTAATTTTTCTTTCTTAATTTTGAAATTAATTAATTTTGATTTCCTTAAGAAAAAAATTTCAATTTATGTTTATATTTTATTCACATTAAATTTATTAAATAATTAGATTCACAATAATGAAAAAATTCAAGAACATTACAATATCAATACCTGAAGAAAAATATGAGTTTGCTTTTGCGGTACTTATGGATTTTACAATTCTGGGCATACGAGAAGATTATGATAAACTAATAGTTACTTTTGATGATGAGATTTGGAATGAAAATGTCAAAACAGAATTATTAATGGCATTACAATCAATACACATGGATGTATTTATTGAAAAAGAAGAACTTATATTTTCGAAGAATTGGAATGAAGAGTTCGAAAAAAATGTTCCTTTAATTAAGGTTTCTGATAGAATTTCCATTGCTCCTGAATGGAAAAAACATGAATCAGAATCTGAACTTACAATTGTAATAAACCCAAAAATGTCCTTTGGAACCGGACAGCACGAAACTACAAGGTTGATTTCCCGATTAATGGAAAAATATGTACAAGAAGGACAATTTTGGATTGATGCAGGCACAGGTACAGGTGTTTTAGCAATCCTAGCAATTAAATTGGGTGCTAAATCATGTTTTGCTTTTGACAATCATACATGGTCAACCGAAAATGCAATTGAAAATGTTGCTCTAAATAAAGTTCAAGATTACGTGGAAGTTCAGCAAATAGATATTGATGAATTCGAACTTCCAAAAGCAGATGGCATAGCAGCAAATCTTTATGCAAATATGATAATTGGAAATGCAGGGAAATTTGCTCAGGCATTATCTCTAGGTGCTCCACTAATTGTTTCGGGAATTTTGGTGTATGATAAAGATGATTTAATTAAATCTGTTGAAAAAAATGGATTTAAACTAATAGAATACATTCAGGAGGCAGAATGGGTCTCTATCGCTTTCGAAAGAGTTTAAACCGTGAATATTGCTTCAATTGATATAGGTTCAAATTCATTTAAATTACTGATTGCAAATATCAATAATAATCTGATTATCCCTGTTTTTCAGTTGGTTAGATATCCACGCTTAGGTGAAAATTTAATTCATACTCATTTGATATCCAATGACTCAATAAAACAAGCAGAAAATGCAATTGCAGAAATTGTTGATATTTTATCCAAGCAAAAACCCTACAAAACACTTGCTATTGGGACAGCAGTTCTCAGAGATGCTAAAAACGGAAATGAAGTCTGCGATATCTTATCAGGACTTCTCGGTGAACAAATAAGAATTATTGATGGCGAAGAAGAAGCATATTTGAGTTATATTGGTGTACAGACTACACCAGGATTCGACAAAGGCAAATTTTCAACGCTTGATATTGGTGGAGGCAGTACTGAGATTATTACCGGAGAAAAGAATAAAATTCATTACAGAATTTCCATTCCAATAGGTGCTGCAAAAATTCATGATTTATTCTTCAAAGAAAACATATATTCTGAAGAAAATATAAATGATGCTAATGATTACATATCAGAAAAAATTCAGGAGTTGAATACTGAAGCTGTTGTAAGAGATGCTTTTTTCGGTGTTGGCGGTACAATTTCAACTTCTGCTTTCATTAGTTCAGGTTTGAAAGTATTTTCCGAATTTGAGCTGAATGGATTAAACCTTAATGATAAAGATTTATCTTCATTAATAAATTCTCTCAAAGTATACTCTCCTAATGATATTTCAGAGAAATTCGGAATAAATCCTAAAAGAGCCGATATACTAATTCCCGGTCAATTAATTTTAAAATCAATATTAAAATATCTGCAATTAGAAAATATTAATATAAGCACACGAGGTTTACGTTTCGGGATTATTCAAGATTATTTGAATAAATCTAATTTATTACAGGCATATTGATTATAAACTTTGTTCCTTTCCTGTATGTATTATCCAATTCAATTGTTCCATTGTGAAGCATAATAATATGCTTAACGATTGAAAGTCCAATTCCTGTACCGTCATATTTACGTGAACGAGATTTTTCACTAATGTAAAATCTTTCAAATATTCTTGCTTTATCTGTGTCAGGAATACCAATTCCGGTATCAGAAAAGATTATTTGTACTTGCTTTTCTGATACATTTTTCAAATGAATATCAATTCCGCCTTTATCTGTGTATTTAATTGAATTACTTATCAGATTAACAAATACTTGCTCAAACCTGTATGGATCAATTTTTAATTCAGGGAAACCACCGTCTATTGTAATTTCGAATGTGAGTTCTTTTTCCTGCAATTTTTGTTCAAAGAGTAGTTTAGTATTTTCAAGGATCACTTTCATATTTACTTTTGTGAGAAGTAACTTATTTGGTGTACTTTCATCTTCTAATTCGGAAAGCAAAAGCAAGTCCTGTACAATGTTTATCAGTCTGTCAGTATTTCTTCTTACAATTTTGATGTAATGCAAATATTCTTCATCTTCCATTTCATCTTCAAGCGTTTCGATAAAACCTTTAATGGCTGTGAGTGGTGTTTTTAGCTCATGTGATATATTTGCAATAAAGTCTTTTTTAATTTTTTCCAGCCTTTTATTTTCTGTAATATTATGGAAAACAATAATTAATTCTTTTTGAGTGTAAAGATTATTAAAGCTAATATGGTAGATGTCCTTCGCAATATTAATTTCAGCAGTTGGTTGAATAGTTTCTAATTTTGGCGAAATGCCAAAACTTTTATCAATCAGTTTCATTAATTCTTCGTGTGGGAGAATATTTTGGATAAATTTTCCAATAATATCTTTTTTATTAACAATTTTCAAGAAAGCATTATTTGCAAAAATGATATTCCCTTTGGAATTAATGACAAGAATACCTTCAGGCACAGAAGTTAAAAGTAAGATAAGTTCTTCTTTCTGGTCATTTACTTCTTTAAAGAGTTTATTAAGCCTTTTGGACATAATATTGAAATTTCTTGATAATTCACTTAATTCATCTCTACTTTTAACTTCGACATTAGTATCCAAATTCCCCTTTGCAACTTCTTTTGCTGCTTCAGAAAGTCTTTGAATCGGGACGGTGATTCGCTTTGTTATGAAAAATACTGCAATCAAAGCAAGTACTGTAATTACAAGTATGATTTTAATCAAATCAAAAATTAATTTTCCGAAAAGTTCATCAATATAATCAAGGAAATAACTAGTCCTTACAAATCCAATTATTTTCCCTTGAAATTCAATTGATTTTGCCACATATAACATACTCTTATTGATGGTATGACTATAACGAATCTCCTTTCCTGTGCTATTTTTCAAAGCTTCTTGTATTTCTGGCCTATGTAAGTGATTTTCCATTGTATCGACATTAGCCTTTGAATCAGCCAGGACTTTGCCGTTATTATCTAAAATGGTAATTCTTAGAAACGTGGTTTTATAATGTTCTTCAACAATATTTCTCAAGGAATTTGTATCATTTTCAATAATCTCATCGTGGACCTGATCAATCAATGAATTATTTAAATTCATCAATTCATTCTGGAAATTTTCTATATAATGTTTCTTAGTAGTATTATAATTGTAGTAAATTATTAAAACAGAATAGATTAATATAATACTTAAAAAACTTAAAAATAATTTTGTAAAGATATTTACTCTTATTTTCATTTATGTTTAGTTTTGTGAATTAGTCATCAATATCATCAATCTTATATCCTACTCCTCGAATACTTTTGATCAGTTTACCATAATCACCTAATTTTTCCCTCAAATTCTTTACATGTACATCCACTGTTCTGTCTAACACTCCTTTGGAATGAACACCAAGATAATCCAAAATCGAATCACGGGAATGAACCCAACCTATTTTGTGTGTTAGAAGTTTAATAATTTTAAATTCGGAAGCAGTCAATTCAATTTTTTCATTATCAACAAAAACTTCATACTTTTGAAGATCAATCATCAATGAATCACCTATCCATATTTGGTCCTGAACTACATTTTTCTCATCTCTTCTTAAAACAGCTTTTATTCTGGCAAGTAATTCTCTTGGTGAAAAAGGTTTAGTAACATAATCATCCGCACCGATTTCAAGTCCTAGAATTTTATCCATTTCTTCAGCTTTTGCTGTAAGCATAATCACGGGGACATCCTGAGTTCGTTTTTCCTTTTTCAACAGCTTGCAAATTTCCAATCCGTCTCCGTCAGGAAGCATTAAGTCTAATACAATTAAATCCGGTATATCCGAGATAAGATATTTTAGCAAATCCTGCATTAGCTCAAATGACTTCACCCTATATCCTGCTTTATTCAAATGCAAAGCAACTAATTCTATAATGTCAGGTTCATCATCAACAATTGCAATTGTTTTTGTCCTAGAAGTGTTATTCATTACTATTACTTTTTTATCCATTTTATTACTTTATTAATTACCTAAAATCCATTTAGAAATATCATTAATCACATTAACAGGTATATTTGAAGGTATTTCATATTCCTCGGGCATCGATTGTCCTTCTCCTTCCAGGAATAAATGATTCAATTTCGGATAAAGATAAAACTTTGCCTGTTGATTATCTTTGAGAGCATTTTGCCAGTTATTGTATTCTTCTTCAACAACCTGATAATCTCTTTTTCCCTGAATAACCAAAATAGGTTTATTAATAGTTTTAATAATATCCAGGGGTTTATATCTCTTCAAATACAGCCAATATGCTGGCGGAACTCCAAGCAGGTTGGAGTTCGGGTCGTTTTCATCTCCAAAGTTAGCTTCCTTTATCTTCTTAACTTGTTTTTCCAATTCTGCTAAAGTTTCTTCATTAATTCCTTGATTTTTCGGTAATTTGCTAATGTATTTATATTGCGATAAAATTTTATCTTCTAAAGGTTGATTTGCACCTGCCATAATAATAAAACCATGTGCATATTTATATTCTTTTGCTATTTGCGGAATTGCTAAGCCACCAAGACTATGTCCTAATACAAACACTCTGTTGGTATCAATATCCTTTAAAGTCCGAATATATTCTATTGCAAATCCCACATCTTCAATTGTCTCCTGTTCTAATGTAATTACATTCCTTATTTCTGCCATTGCGGAATTATATTGAAAAGTCCTCTTATTGTATCTTAAAACTGCGACACCATTACTGGCTAATCCAACTGCCAAATCTCTGAAAGGCATATTTGGACCAACCTGTTCATTCATATCATTCGGTCCTGAACCATGCACAAGAATTAAAACAGGTGGATTTATTACATTTTTTGGTACAGTTAATTTGCCATCGAGTATAAAAGGTTCCATGCCGAATTTCACATCTTTTTCATAAAATTTACTTGGGTCAGCATATGTAGGCACCGGTGCTGGTTCAACGTCTTCTTTGATAGGTTTAAAGAAAAATCCTGCTACTTTCCCAGCTTCATTGAATGTCAACTGAATATTAAAATCTCCATTCTCATGAATTAGTTTAGTTAAGGAAATTGTATAATTACCAGAAGTATTAATTGAAGTGGGTCCGATACTTTTCAATTCTCCAAATCTTTCTCTTGTTGCATCATAAGCAGTTTTTAATTGACCAGAAGTAATTTGATTTTTGACAACTTCATCAAACATTGCATAACTCTCTTCAAACTTTTGATCATAAAATTGATGAATAAATTTCTGCGATTCTTTAACAATATCAGGTTCCTGCATTAATAATTGGCCAAAAACGGGATTATTTATCATCAAAATTAATATGAGAATATAGAAGTTTTTCATTATGTACTCTTTTTTCTATTATTGAAGCATTATTTTTTGAATTATTGATAATTTTATAAATAAATATGTTTGAAAATTTATTAAACTATATCAAAAAAACATACGTTAAATTATTAGAATATTCAAATTAACAAATATTTGTTAATTTTCAATTAATTATTATTGAAATCCAAATGAATAAAATAAATCGGTTTATATTTGTTTGTTTACTGTTCATCGCTAATATTGCTGTTCCATTAGCAGTAAAATCCCAGGTGAAAATAAATGAATTCTCATCGAGTAATACTTCAATAATAAATGACCCTGATTATAATGAAACTGCCGACTGGCTTGAGCTCTATAATGGTTCTAAATCTGATATTAATCTATATGGTTATTACATTACTGATGACTTTGCAAATCCTTCAAAATGGCAAATTAATATCGATGCCAATATCCCATCAAATGGTTACATTATCATTTGGATGGATGGTAATAATAAGAATTTACATACTTCATTCAAACTTTCGGCTGATGGCGAGCAAATAGGTATATTTAGTCCAAGTTTGAATTTGGTTGATTCAGTTACATACCCTCCCCAAATAGCAAATGTCTCGATGGGAAGGAAAATTGATGGAATTGGTGAATTTGTCTATTTTTTGGAACCAACTCCGGGAAAACCCAATTCGAATTTATTTTATGATAAAATAACATTCAACTTACCTGTTTTTTCAAAACTCGGCGGGATTTTCAATTCACCACAAAATATTACTCTCAAAACGATTGATGGAGGGAATATAAAATATACAATCGATGGTTCCGATCCTGATGGAAACTCAGCTACATACTCCTCACCGCTTTATTTGGATACAACAACAATTATTAGGGCCCGAATAATTAAAAATGGTGAAATCCCGGGTCCAATTATCACAAATTCTTATTTCATTGATGAACACTTATTTAATAGCAATTTGCCGGTTTTTTCCATGAATACTAATCCGGAAAATTTTTGGGATGCCGAAAAAGGAATTTATGTTCAGGATTTCAAACCTGAATGGGAAATACCTGTCAATTTGGAATTATTTGAAAATGATGGTAGTGACAGGGCTGCATTTAATTTGATGGCGGGTGTGAAGATAAATGGATTGCATGCCTGGGCTTTACCTCAAAAGATGCTTGGTGTTTATTTTCGTGGTAAATATGGTGCTGGTAAATTAGACTACCATCTTTTTACTGATGATCCCAAACGAAATTATTATGATAATTTTGCTCTGAGAGCGTCCGGCAATGATTGGTGTAATACCATGCTGAAAGATGGTATGCTAGAAAAATCAATTGAGTTCAATATGAATCTTGATATATTAAATTACCGTCCTTCAATTCTATTTGTTGATGCTAAATATATGGGCATTCATAATATTCGCTCTAAAGTTGACTTAGATTATATATTAAGCAAATATGACATTCCGAATGGTAATGTTGATATCATCGAAAATGAAAATGTTGTAAATGAGGGGAAACTTGATGAATACAATTATTTCAAATCTATGTATTCAAAAGATTTATCCATTCAAAGTAATTTTGAAGCTGTTGTTGAAATAATGGATATTGAAAATTTTACTGATTATATAATAACTCAAATATATACTGCGAATACATCTGTAGGACATAATATTGTAACTTGGAAACCTCAAGGAAAAGGTAAATGGAAATGGATACTGATGGACCTTGACAGAGCTTTCACAAGCGACAATTCTGTGTATATAAATTATTTTACTGAAATGAAGGCTTTACCATTTGCTAATTTATTACAAAATGATAATTACAAGAGTTACTTTATAAAAAGAATGGCCTCACAGCTTTTCACAACTTTTCATCCCAAAAGAATGAAGCAACAAATTAAGACTTCAAGTAATAGAATTAAGGACGAAATGCCATATCATATTGAACGCTGGAAAGGGACAACTTCAATTGAATATGGAGATGCCATTCCTTCTATTGATTTCTGGAACGAAGAAATTGTTTGGTTAGAAAATAATACTGACCAAAGAGCATCGAATTTACTTAATGACCTCAAGCAATTCGGTTATGATTCTACATCTCTAATGAATATTTTCTTTGCTCCCAGAGGTGCAGGTAAAATATTGTTCAATGATTTGAAATTACCTGAAAAAAGTTGGAGTGGCATTTACCCTAATAATTTAGACATTAATCTGAAAGCAAATATTTTTCCAGGTCATAGATTCATTGGCTGGGCCGAATGCAATGAAGAAGTTATCATTCCAAAAGGTAGTATATGGAAATATTGGGATAATGGTGATGGAATTAATGCTAATTGGATAAATCCTGATTTTATCGATATAGTTTGGAAAGAAGGAGAGGCTCAATTAGGTTATGGTGAAGGTGATGAAAATACTATTGTTAGTTATGGACCCGAAAAATATAGTAAATATATCACAACATATTTCCGTAACACTTTTAATTTAACAAAAGAACAATTTGACAAAAATGCTTATGCAATTAATCTTCTTTGTGATGATGGTGCTGTGGTTTATGTGAATGGCAAAGAAGCTGTTTCTTACAATATGTACAATGGTGATGTTACTTATCAAAGCAATGCTCGTAAGGAAATTACAGGTGAAGATGAAAATGTATATTTCAATTTCATCATTAATCCTGATTTGTTGAAATTAGGTGAAAATGTCATTTCGGTTGAAGTACACCAAAAAGGTTCAGCAAGTGATGATTTGAGCTTCGATTTGGAATTGGTCGCTTATGTACCAGATACAACTAAACTGCTTTCGGCAAATGATTCTTACGATATGCAACTAACCGGTGATAAAAGCATTATGGCAGTTTACGAAAGAGTGTCGCAATGCTTCCTTCCTCCTGTAATTACGGAAAATATCATTCTTACTTCTGACTGTTCACCAATTCTTGTAAATGAAGATATATTTATCGATAGTAATGCAACGGTATTAGCGATGGCAGGAACAGAGTTTTGGATGGCTCCAAATACACATATCTATGTTTCAGGTAATTTGTACATTTCCGGTATTGGAAATAAACATTTAAAGTTCAAGATTCATCCTGATTTTGAAGGAAGTTCATGGGGCGGAATTATTTTCAAAAATTCTTCGGAACGTTCCTATTTAAGTTATGTAGATATTGAAGATGCCACAAACGGATATCATCCGATATATGAAAATGCTGCAATTTCCTCTTTCCATGCAGAACTGACCATGGATAATGTAAATATTATCAATAATTATTCTAATCCTATAATTACAAGATATAGCAATATTTTGCTTACAAACAGTACTTTACATTCTGAAGTTACCGGTGATTTGATAAATTGTAAGTATGGCAGTACATATATTTTGAACTGTAATTTCATTGGTAATGATCAACCTGACACAGACGCCATTGATTATGATAATATTATTGATGGAGTTATCAGAAACTGCAATATCTCAAATTTCTTTGGGCTAAATAGTGATGCGATTGATATTGGTGAAAGAACTCTTAATGTCAAAATTGATAGTGTTTATATTCATGATATCACTGATAAAGGTGTGTCTTTCGGGCAATTTTCGAGCGGAAAAGTAATAAATTCTGTTTTTGTGAATTGCAATCTAGGTCTTGGTTTAAAAGATTCTTGCCAAACTGAAATTCAAAATTGTACTTTTTATAATGTAGGAATTCCTGTTTCTGCTTATGAAAAGAATATTGGTAGTTTAGGTGGAAATGGTCACGTCATCAATTCAATTCTATCTAATAGCATTGATGCATCATACTTTTGTGATAATCATTCAACTCTCAGTATCGAATATTCCTTAAGCGATAATGATACTTTACCCGAAAATCGCAATAATTTATTCGGAAATCCTGAATTTGAATCACCAAATTTCTATGATTTCAGTTTGAAATCAAATTCACCTGCTATCAATGCAGCCAATCCATTTAATGGTTTCAAAAATTTAGGTTCAAATCTCACTTATCTAACAGGACAACCAAATTTAATAATTAATGAAATTTTCCCTGATGCTCTGAAGAAAGATAATGCCGCTGAATTCTTATCTATCGAAAATATTGCTGATGAACCAATTGATATTTCCGGTTATGCTTTCGTAGATGGAATAGATTTCATGTTCCCAAATAATTCTTTAATCGCTCCGGGTGAGAAAATTTATATTACAAAAGATGCAAAAGCACCTCAATGGAATAATTGGCAAGGTCAATTATTTGAATGGACCTCAGGCAGTTTAGCAAATGAAGGAGAATCTGTAATTTTGATTAATAATTTCGGTATGACTGATGATAAAGTACATTATCTCGACACTTCTCCATGGCCTCTTGATATGGTCACCAATGGAGATATTATCGAACTTAACAGCAATATATCGGACAATCATTTTGGTGAAAACTGGATTGGAAAATCTTTCGATAGCTTGTTCAGCAGTTCTGATACAACACATATTGTAAATTTGAACATTTACCCAAATCCTTCCACCGGCAAAGTCTTTATTCGAGGTGCTAATTTCTCCAATAGTATTTGTGAAGTATTTGATATAACAGGCAAATTAGTACTAAGAAAGTATCTTTCAGAAATTGATAATTCAATCAATATGGAGAATTTCCTAACTGGAATATACTTTATTAGAATTAAAAATAAATCAGTAAATTTAATTTTGTTAAGATAAACATTACAATACAAAAAAAGAGGGCTCAATCGAACCCTCTTTGTATAATATCAAAAGAAAATTGAAACTATCTTATCTTCTTAGCAAAATATGTTTTCTTTACTAAGTCAATGAAAATTATGACGCCTCCAATAATCATCAAGCTGTCAGGCACGGTACGAGCCCACATCCAGCCTCTCAAAGAGTCAACTGCTTCTCTTGTTCTTGTATAAAAATATCCCAAATCGTGAGCAACTTGTGTTTGCTGTAACCCTATAATGAGTGTAGGAACTGCGAAAAGTAAAACACCAGCAGTTACAAACCAAAAGCCGATTTTACTCCACTTATCATTCCATTCTAATCCATTTGCTAATGAATTTGTTTTAGAAGCTAAGTAAATGAATGCAATTGAAATATAACCAAAGGCGCCCAGAAGTGCAACGTGACCGTGAGGCATAATCAAATATGTTCCATGAGCAAAGTAATTTATTGTTGGAGTATTGATAACCATTCCAAAGAATCCGGCACCTATCCAATTCAACACTGCTGAACCTGCAATCCACATAAACGGTGTTCCAAATTTGAAATCTTTTCCTGAATATATTTGTTCCTTTTTATTCTTCATTGCTTCCACAATCATCAAGGCAAGTGGTAGTGGTTCGAGAGCAGAGAAAATTCCACCTATTGCTATCCAGTACTGATCTAATCCTTGCCACCAATAGTGATGCCCAACTCCTAATGTACCACTAAGCATAATTAAGAATAATTCAAAGAGCATGACTCTTACGGCAGTTTTCTGAGAAATTAATCCTAAAGATACAGTAAAGAATGCAATAACACCAGCCGCAAATAGTTCAAATGTTAACTCTACCCAAAGGTGAATTACCCACCAACGATAGTAATCATCTACTGTGTAATTTGGCATAATTTTATGCACAGGCATCATACCGGCTATATATAATGTTGCAATACCAAATGCTGCCCAAATAATTGTGCTTACAATTGGATTATTGGTTGCGGATTTCCTAATTAAGGAGACAATAAGAAGGAACCAGAAAACAAGTCCAACGACTAGTCCTATATCCCAAACTCTTCCTAAATTTATTAATTCACGCCCCTCATTGCCAAGCCAGAACCATACGTCTCTCATCTGACCGGTAGCGCCCATATACAATCCATAAATACTTCCAACAGCTATTACTAACAAAGCAACCCAAAGCACATCTACCAACCATGGGAATTTATGATCACGATTAGCAACCCATGGTGCTATTAAAAGACCTCCCACGAGCCAACCTACTGCCACCCAAAGTATAGCAATTTGTGTATGCATTGAGCGCATAACATTGAAAGGAAGAATGCTTTGAGATAAAAGAAAATCATTTTGAGGATCTGTATATAAGTGGGCTAAATATCCTCCAAGGAATAGTTGAACGACAAATAACAAAGCCACAATTGGTACATATTTCAGTAATTTCTTTTGAGAAGTAAATATTTTGTTTATAACAATTGCCGGCTCAACAGGTTCATTTCTTTTCAGTAAATATTCATAAGAAACATATATCAACAAAATTGTTAAAGTCCAAAGAATCAGAAATTCCCAGAGCGAAACACTATGGTTAATGAATTCCAATGTTTGGTCAATTAATGGCTCCGGTGGCCAATTATTAGTCCATGTTCTTTCAGTATCGGTTCTATGTGTAGAAGCAACTAATTGAGCCCAATCAACAAAATATGCAATTTTTTCTGCTTCTTCAGATCGGATAAATCCACCCGGAAAAGCTCTGGTTCTATCGCCATTCACAAGCATATTTTTAAGATATTCTACATTCGACTTAAAGGCTGCAGTTGATCCTTCAGAATAAGTTACGGTTCCATCTGTGAGATGAGTTTCGTCCTTAATGTCCTGCTTAACTCTTTCTTTGACCGCACCCAATTCAACTTTGCTAAGATTGCTTTTTGATTTACCGTACATTTCATTAGCATAAAATTCATACAAGAATTCACTGCGCAAATGCAAGAAATCTGTCGAAAAGTCAGGTCCCATATAGGCACCCATTCCAAGTAATGAACCCCAATCCATTAAATCGAATTGTTGGAAAAATGCTTTTCCTTCAATTATTTCATCGTGAGTGTAAAGCTGTTCACCATCAACAGACTTCACTACTGCCGGGATTGGTGGTACTTCCTTATGTAAATTTGCTGTATAGTAAATCAGCATTGTAACCATAAAAATGGCTGAAATCCAGAAAGAAACATAAAGCCCTTTCTTGCTCATAAATTTGTCTAATAAACTTTGGTTCATTCTAACCTCTTTTGGTTTAATATAAGAATCTATAAATAATACTTTTTTGTCCGATTAAAAATTGTATTTACAAAATTAAGAAAAAAAATAATACTAAATACTTAATGATTGATTTTTTTTATAGCAATCAGTAAGTTAATTGAACAATTACTTCAATAATTTATTAATTTAGTAGAAATTAAATATGAAAATTAAAAACATTAGGTGTTACAATGAAAAAGTCAAAATTATTCAGAATGGTTTATGGTTTAGGAATTGCTTTAATAGTGTTTCTGATAGCTGCTTTAGGAGGGCAAAACGCAATGGCTCAGGAAATCCCCAATGGTGATGGGGACTTGCTGTGGAAAGTACCAGTAACGAAAAGCCTAGGTACTTCTGTGTCGATACATCCTATCAATTCAAATATACTCATCGCTGGACGTAACAATGAAATTTATGAATTCGATGTTAACAACGGCATGCTTATAAGAACAATTACCTGTGATACACTCGTAGAAATTAAAGGTATATGTATTACACCAGATGGTAAAACAATTATTGTTGGATTAAGTTACATCACACAATTTATCGATTATCAAACAGGGAATAAGACAAAACAACTAAATGCCGAAAAAGATGGAATAATCAATGGGATATTAACAACACGATATAACATTTATCCTTTTAGTAATAACAAAGATTTTTTGTGTGATCGTTATGTTTCACAGGATGAACAATATATTGAGAGATATGACTATATAAACGATATAGTTATAAAAAGGTTAAACCTTTATGACTTGGAAAACGGGATTAAGAATGTTGGAATATCAGCCATTACATTAACACCAGATGGGACACAGTTCGCAGTAGCTTATAAATTCTTTAATTTATACTATATAAAGATTTTTGATGCAAATACTTTTGAACTTATTCAATCTGTTCCATATTCATGGATTGAGATTATTGAGAATTTAGAGTTTTCTTCAACAAATAATTATTTATCAATTTCATCAAATATTGATCTTTTGGCTGATGTTGTAAATCTTGAAACAAATCAAAAATTCTCATTTGCACCCAAACATATGGTAAAATTTTCGGATGATGAGAAATACTGGATAATTGAAGCATGGTACACAAGCCCAATAATAGATATCTATCTTGCAAATACATATGATAAAGTTTTTATTATCAATTCAGATGGTTATTTAAGGGTATTCAAAGACAACAAACTTTTTGTACGCAATGGGTATAATCTTTCATTATACTCATCGAATTGGCATTTTGTTGATATAAAGGAAAAGTATTCAGATTCTTCTTTTCAAATAAATTATTCAGAAAACAGAATAACTTTAATATTTCAAAATATCGCATTTATTGACCAAATATTTCTTGCAGACACAACCGGAAGGGAGGTTGCTCGATTAGAGAAAATTCCCGTTATTAATAATACTGTACAAATACCAATAGAATTACTCTCAGGGAATTACTTACTTAAATTTAGTGCTAATGGAAAAAATTATACAGCTAAATTTAGTGTTTTGAGGTAAGAAATGAAAAAGATAATATTATTCATTTTCTTGTTGCCTATATTATTGAATGCACAGAATCTTGAACCTGTTCAGCAACAATTTTACTTTCCACTTTATGGAGATTCACGATATTTATCAGGTGATTCTGCTTACTTTCAACAAACAAAGTTCATCATGGGTAACCATTGGGACAGTTCACCACGGCTGGAAAAAGCAGTTGGTTATACTCAAAAAGACATTTAT
>MHAC01000030.1:0-13358 GCA_001804565.1 Ignavibacteria bacterium GWF2_33_9
CCCTACTGACTTTTTATATCTTCTACTTTATACTTATTTCATTCCCTATTAAAGAATTGTTAAGTTTAAGGTATTGACAATTACAAAAGTAAAATATGGAGGATATAGCCAAAGCAAAGATGTTAAAAACAAGTAAGAATAAAAATAAAAATAATTCTTGTTAATTGTAATTATTTTTGTAAGTTAACTTTTGAAATTAATACATGTCATAAAAATGTATGGATATTCAAGAAATAAGGTTGGTAATTTTAGTCTAATAAGGCGTCTTATAGAGGCATTTGGGCATTTGGGCATTTGGGCATTTGGGCATTTGGAGAGTACCTGAGGAATGGTATTATTGTACTATTTCCTGCAAATACATACCTACACACGAACACACAAAAAGATATGAAAACAGAAAGAAATATATTATGGAAAAAGAATTACTTCTCATTGCGTTTTTTTTACTTTGCTTTCAATTGGCAATACTAATTGAAAAAAAAACTTATGTTTAAGAAATTTTTGGAGTAAAATAGATGAAAACTAAATTATTTAAATTTATAATAGTATTTTCAATCTTATCCACGTTTATTTCTCTTGATTTATTTTCCCAATATGGACGTCCTTTTCCCCCTTGTTATGAAGGTCAAATGGCAAATCCACCTTGTTCCAATTGTTCAAATATAATTGATGGAGAGAAAATAATTAATTATGAAAATTGTGACGTTGTTGTCAAATATAAGATTGAGTATTGTGATTGTCCCAATCCTACATGTTTTGTTGACATCGAATTTTGTCGAGTTGATATTGATGATTGTACACAACTAATGGAAAAACTTCATCCTGGTACAACACCATATATTAATAATCCATTAGATGTAGATTATTATTATGGTATTTTTGAACCTGATATGTATGACATGCTTGTTGATTTGTTATTTCAAGAACAAAAAACAAATTATCTCTGTCCGAATAAACTTATATACAAACATTTTTGGCCGGCAATTTGCTCAAGAGTATGTTATGCAGAACTTTCAAGTTCTGAATTAATGCAATCTGCCATTATATATATGGATAAGAGATGTGAGGATGAACCATATTGTTGTGGGAAAATTTATGAATATTGTACAGATTCTAATGGCAATACATCGCTTGTTGAATTATATATTAATGACTATTATGAATGTTGGGCATCCAATCCAAATCCTTCAGAACCTTGTCCATACACTGTAGGACAATTAATATCACTTGACGGAATTCTCAATCCTGCCAATCCATTATGGTTAGTTGTCAGTACTCATGAAAGTAGTTGTACTTCCCCATGCAGTTATCCTCCTCCATCACAAGAATAAATTATGTTAATAATCGTAAAAATATTATGAAGAAAATTATAAATATAGTAGTTTTAATCTTAATTCTAAATGGTGCTAATGCATTTAGTCAATGGAAATGGTTGTCATATTATGTTGGTGAATATGCGTATATGCTTAGTAGTTTTGATTATGGAATTGATTATATAGATAGTACACTATGGGTAGGAGTTGGTAATTTATATTACTCAAATGATTTTGGTTTATCCTGGGAATATAGTACAAGTACAGCAGTTTCGAAAGTTAGAAATGTTATTAAATATAAAAATAAATTGTATGCAGGCGGTACCTATGGTAATGCAATTTCTGAAGATGGAGGAAAAAGTTGGAAATTACAAAATACAGGATATCCAGGCAGTTCTACATTAAATAATTATGTGATAATAAAAGATTCTATTTTATTTATTTCCACTTCAGGAGGAATTTATTGTTCGTTGGATGAGGGTATGACTTGGGATAGAAAATCTAATGGAATCACCAGTAATACGACATTCATGATAAATATAAATGATACTTTATTTGCTTCTTCAACTAATAATGGTGTTTACATTTCAACAGATTACGGCGAAAATTGGATTGCCAAAAATAAAGGTTTGCCTTTTCTTGGGATTATGAATATTAATAGTTATGATAATAAAATTTGTGCTGCAACTTTTGGATATGGTATCTGTATTTCAACCAATAAGGGTGAAAACTGGCAAAGTATAGATATCGACAAAAACAACATTTATTCTCAGCGTGTATATTATGTTTTGCCATACAAGAATTACATCTTTGCAGCAACAAGTGAGGGTTTATTTATGACAACTGATGATGGAACTAAATGGGATAGAATTGACCCAAATCAATATGGATCTCTTTTTACTAAATTAAATGTAATTAATGATTATTTATTTTGTGGTGTTGGTCGTAATGGAGGTGTATATCGTTGTAAAATCGATGATTTGACAAGTGTTCACAACGATACTAAATGGGAACAAATAGAAAAGCCACTTTATCCAAATCCCACTTCGGATTATATCACGGTTGATTTGAGTACAACTACCTTTAACGGTAGTGTTGAAGAGCAATCTATTCGCATATTCGATGTGTTGGGGAATGAGGTGCTGACAACCACCCCGTCACTTCGTAACACCTCAGCCAGCGAAGGACAATTGCAGATTAATGTGTCTTCACTTCAGACAGGGACGTATTTCCTGCAAACATGCAGTGTAGTGTATAAATTTATGGTGGTGAGGTAACGAGGATCAGCAAGAAAAAATAATTAAATATTCGTCTATTATTTATATATATATTGTGTGAAATTAAAATGGCTATATTACAAAGAGATTCAGAAATGTTGAAGCAAATTGTCTGTGACACAAACCATTAAGCCATAGTTCCAAAAATTTTAATTAGTGCAAAGCTCCGATTTTTTATCGGGGCTTTTTTTTATTGCATATTTTTGTAATTTTGTAACTTATGAAAATGCAAAAAGAAATATTCGTTTTTATTGATTTTGACGGAACTATTATTCCCGAAGATACCACCGATGTACTTTTTAAGGCAGCAGGAGGTTTCGAGGAAAATATAAATCTACTGAAAAATGGAGAAATCAATATCTTCGAATACTGGAAAAGATTTGCAAAAAGCCTTTCTGCTCACTTCACTCCAAATACCTTAAAGGATTATCTGCATCGCTTCACTCCGGACAGATATTTCCGTTCATTCATTGAAATGCTGGATTCTTATTCTGTAAAATATTCAATTGTGTCTGATAATTTTAAACCGATAATCAGCCAGATTTTACAATCTAATAAGCTAGGGTATATATCATTTTACGTCAATGATTTGGAATATCAGGGAAATGAATTTGTGCCGATTTTTACCCGTTCTAGCGAAGGATGCGAAGAAATGCTTGCTGCAGTATGCAAACGTAATATAATTCTCAATCAAATACCCGATGGTGCACTTGTAGTTTACGTTGGTGATGGTTTCTCTGATTATGGAGCAGCCGAAATTTCGGACGTGATTTTCGCAAAGGACATGTTGGCAAATTATTGCAGTGAAAACCGATTGCCGCATCATCAATATAAATCTTTCTTTGATGTGAAATTTATACTTGAAAAATTGCTTAGTGAAAGGAAAATTCACCCTAGATATCAGGCACAATTAGCTCGAAAAAAAATATTTGAAATGGAATAAACATGAGATTTAAGAAGTAGGATTATTCTTTTTCGTAACCTTCATAGTAATAAGATTGCTCAATACCCTTGAATATTATCTCTCTATCGTTAATCTTATAAGTCAAATTTGAGGAAAGCAGTATCCTTATTTCTAAATCATTCACAGGGCTCCTTTCCATAGCCTGTAAGTATAGGAATTTGTCAATATATTGCCAGTTTAAAACTTTCTTAAGTCGTTTTCTCAAAATCATGTCCAACCATATTCTCATTGCTCTTCCATTACCTTCCATGAATGGATGTGCAATATTCATTTCTACATACTTCGCAATGATTTCCTCGAAAGAATTTTCAGGCATCTGTTCGATTTTTAGCATTATTTCATTTAAATATAATGAATTAGCAAATCTGAAAGTACCTTTAGAAATATTTTTTTTTCGAATCTCACCTGCAAAATCATATAAATTATCGAAAAGATACTTATGGATTTGCTGTAATCCTCTTATTGTCCCAATTTCAATTGAATCAATATCATCAGATTCATAAAGGCGATAAGCATTTTCTAAACTATTTTTATCAATATTTTTCATAATTTATTGACGTTACTTAACAAAAATTGTTTATAAATTAATAGACTTATGTAAGAAATTCATTGTGCTTCATCCTTGATTAATGTTAAATGCTTAATTTTGTAAATAGTAAAATATAAATAAACTTAAAACTTATAATGGGAGCAATTATGTACAGTAAAATACAGGAACTTCTGGGTGGAAAAACCGAGAATCTGCTTGGTTTCAATTCACCGAAAATCAGCAAAGATATGCTGCATTTACCATCACCAACTTATATTGACGATGTTTTCATGCAATCCGACAGGAATAACAGAGTAATTGGTAATTTGCAGTGGCTGCTCAGCACGGGAAGACTTGCAGGAACAGGTTATGTTTCCATTTTACCAGTGGATCAAGGTATCGAGCACTCTGCAGGAGCAAGTTTTGCAAAAAATCCTCAATACTTCGACCCCGAAAATATTGTTAAACTCGCTATTGAAGGGGGCTGCAATGGTGTTGCTTCTACTTTTGGCGTATTGGGTATGGTTGCTCGTAAATATGCTCATAAAATTCCATTCATCGTGAAAATTAATCATAATGAACTAATTACTTATCCAAACAAATTCGACCAAATAATGTTTGGAACTGTTGAGCAGGCTTATGATATGGGTGCTGCTGCAGTAGGTGCCACTATTTACTTTGGTTCTGACGAAAGCGGTCGTCAAATTGTAGAAGTTTCTGAAGCATTCCAATTGGCACATGAGCTTGGTATGGCAACAATTCTATGGTGCTATATGCGTAATAATTCTTTCAAAAAGGATAAGGATTATCATGTTTCTTCCGACCTGACAGGTCAGGCAAATCATTTGGGAGTAACAATCCAGGCTGACATCATCAAGCAGAAACTGCCAGAAAATAATGGTGGTTATATTGCAATGAATAAAGAGGGTGTATCCTATGGGAAATATTCGGATTTAATGTATTCCAAACTATCTTCAGACCATCCAATTGATCTGACCCGCTATCAGATTGCAAATACTTATATGGGTAGAATAGGTCTTATTAATAGCGGTGGAGCTAGTGGAGCACACGATTTGGCAGATGCTGTCGAAACTGCTGTTATCAATAAACGTGCAGGTGGAATGGGACTTATTTCCGGACGTAAAGCGTTCCAACGTCCTATGGCTGACGGCGTGCAATTGCTCAATGCAATACAGGATGTATATTTATGTAATGATGTAACAATAGCATAAAATTAATTGAAATGAAACAAATATAGAGGCAGGTCTTAGACCTGTCTTTTTTTATTAAGTTTATTAAAATAAGCATATTGTTTATTAGTAAATTGTTTGTAAATTGATTTTTTATAAATTATGAAACCGAAAATTAGTGAGTTGATTATGATAAGATTAATTATTTTTCTGATTTTATTCCCTTCATTAGTTATAATAGCACATGATTGGCAATTATTTAATACTGATTACAAATCATTTTACTTGCAAAAGGAGTACTTTACAAATTATCCCGGAAATTATGACAAAGTACTTGAAATTCAGTTCAAAAAGAAAGAGATTGCCGAAAATCATTTTTTGTTTACTTCAGAAAGACTTGATGAAAAATATAATTCGGACACTTGTATGCTTGGATATAGAAAAAAATCAATGCATTATTTTGAGGCTTATGATTTCTTAATTGATAGATATGAAATTAGAAACGATACTTTATGGTACTATTATGAAAATTACGGTCAAATAATTGATACATCAATATATATTTACTTACCATTAAACCTCCAAATAAATAATAGTTACTATATCAATAATCTTGAATATAAATTAATAGAAAGAGATTTTAAAGAAATAATCCCAGGAATATCCGATTCGGTAATGGTTTTTTCAGTTAAATCTGATAATTATACAGATTCGATTCAAATTTCTCAACATTTTGGTATTTTAAAATTAAATAACTTGAAAATATATACTCAAGGATACATTTACTTGAAAAATATTAAGATAATAGGTTATGAGAATAATTTAACAAATGAAAAAATCGGGTTTATTCCCAGAAAAATGCAATTCAAAGACTTAATTCATTTTAAGGAAGGAGACACGAGGTTTTGGTCGTTCTACAATGATGGAATTAACTGGTACCATGGATTTTACTGCCAAGATACAATTATTTCGAGAGTATTGACCAAAGATAGTTTAATTTTGAAATTTAAAAGAATTAAATACTACAATTATTCACCTGTATCAGTAGATGACTTGATCGAATCATACAACATAAAGGATTGGGAAAATTTGCTGAGTGACCGACAAAATAGTTTTCAAAAAATATGGTACAATTATTGGGATAATTGGGAACAAGATTGGGAAAACTTTCATAGTATCGTTCAACCAAATGGTTATATTCTTAATAATAATTCAAAAATTGATAGTTTACTGTCATCAGATTACAATCAATTTTGTTTGGAAGATTATGGGAATTTTATATATCAGGATTGTAAAGTAGATATGTGGACAGATCACCACGCTCACAATTTTTATGCACCTTATATTGGAATGTACTTTTCGTATACTTTTGGAACAGACAATCAAATAGTTTGGAACTTGAAAGCATATAAATTAAATGGAAAATTTTATGGTAAAATTCCTGATAAATTTTATTCTATAAATGATGATGTGAATAAGACTATCGCAGTTTACCCCAACCCTGCCTCCGACTATTTCACTTTGAATATTACCCCATTTTTCGAAGAAGGAGTTAGGGAATGTTCTGTATCCATTTTCGATGTATTTGGTAACAAAGTGCTGACCGTAGCAATAGATTACAACATAGAGACACAAAATTTTGTGTCTCTACAAAAAATAGATATTTCCACACTTCCTGCAGGGGTATATTTTATTCAGATTGGGGAAATTGTACAGAAATTTGTGAAAATATAAAAAAAAGCACCCCAATCGTTTTTGTCCAACTTTTGGGGTGCTGTTCACATGTTAGATCTTTTTAACAATAGACTTAATTATATATTTTTCTTTAGAAAACTTTGGATACGGATTTCCATGGACTCAGGCTTAGTGTTGTGAGCGAAGCGCTCCACCACATTACCTTCACGGTCTATGAGAAATTTAGTGAAATTCCACTTAATATCTTTTCCCTGATTATCACCTTTGGTGTTTTGTTTCAACCATTTATAAAGTGGGTGGGTGTTTTCGCCATTCACGTCAATTTTGGAAAACATAGGGAAAGTTACGCCATAAGTACGCTGACAAAATTGGAGAATTTCTTCCTCAGTACCCGGTTCTTGCTCTCCAAATTGATTACATGGGAAACCAAGAATCACAAGCCCTTGATCTTTATACTGTTCGTAGAGTTCTTCCAGTCCGGCATAATGAGGAGTGAAACCGCATAAACTTGCAACGTTCACAAAAACAAGAACTTTTCCTTTGTAATCACTCAGATTTATTGTGTTACCCTTAATATCCTCAACCTGAAAGTCGTATATTGATTTTCCTTCCATTAAATTGGCCTCTTTGGCAAAAAGTGAAATTGTAAAAGTGCAAAATATTGCTAAAAAAATGATTTTTTTCATAATTTAATTATTTAGGTTAAACTAACAATTGTATCGAAGTAAATCAACAATAAAAATTTTATTATTAAATCAATTTTTCTGAGCTTTAACCTTGTTTATAATAGAATCAAATTCTTTATCAGTTAAATAGTAATGTTTATTGCAATATTGGCATACAAGTTCATTATGCCCATCATTTTTCATATTAACAATCTCTTTTACGTCGAAAGTATGCAAAGCACGAATAAAATTCTCTTTCGAGCAGCGACAAAAGAAATCAACTATCTGATTGGAAACCAAATCGAATTCCGTGGGTAATAGTTTGGACATAATTTTTGGTAAATCAATTTCTTTTTCGAATAAATCGGAAAGACGAGGTATTTGAGTGATGGAATCGAAAATTGCACGCAATTCTATCATCGAGTATCCGGGAATAGCCTGAACTATAAAACCACTTGAATGAGTTATTTTTCCGGTTTCATCAAGTTTTACATCAAGCAGAACAGCAGTAGGAATCTGCTCCGATTGGTTAAAATAATATGCTAAATCGGTACCAACATCACTTTTAGGCATTTCCACTACACCGGTTACCGGTTCAGCTTTGTCGTATAATATTCGAGTGAGTTTGAGCAAACCGATTCCCAAAATATCCTCTTCGTTGGAAACAGTATAAGTTTTGGCATTATCGGCAAAATTTACGTACCCACGAGATTCGCCATGTTGGGATGATTCTCCATAAATTTTAGAGATAACCCCATTGCCCATGAGTTCCAAAATAGCTCTTTCTTCACCTTTAAGGAAAGATGCAGTAAGCGAAGCACCGGATAAAGTCCTAGCTAAAAAGGAAGCAGGAATTCCTGTAAGTTTATGATTTTCCTGAGCATCCTGTGCAGTTTTCGTATTATGAATTAAAGCAGCCCGAAAGTGACCGTTTTTGGTCATTACTCTAATTACTCTGTCACGATTGCGCAGTGCTTTCTTTTTTTCTTCTATAGTCATAGGATTCTATGTGTCAATAATTAATTGAATGAAGACGTAATTAAATAAATATTACGTTATTTTTTTAGATAATTAAGAATAAAAATACAAGCAAGGCAAGCACAATCCTGTAATAACCGAATGATATGAAATTATGATTGGAAATAAATTTCATAAAAAATGAAATTACTGAATATGCTACAATGAAAGATACAACAAATCCAATTATAATCAACCAAATTTGATTGGTTTGCATATTCACTCCATGCTTCAGAATGGAATATCCTGTTGCAGCAAACATTGTTGGGATTGCTAGGAAAAACGAAAATTCCGCTGCTACAATGCGGGATGAACCTAAAAGCATTGCACCGATAATCGTTACTGCTGAACGTGAAGTTCCGGGAATCATGGCCAATGTTTGGATCAATCCTATTAACAGCACAGTTTGATACGTTAATTGCAGGGTGGAATTGATTTTGGGGTCTTTATGTTTGGATTCAATAATAATCAATAATGAGCCACCAATAAAAAGCATAATGGCAACAGTTGTTGGATTGAAAAGCAATTCCTCGACTTTACTTCCTAACAGTCCGCCAATGATTAATGCAGGAATAACGCCGATGATTGTCTTTTTCCATAAATCCAATATTTCATTCTTCTTTTCGGGAGTGACATTTGCTTGGAAAGGATTTATGCGTTTCCTAAAATAAAAAACAACAGAAAAAATTGCACCAAGCTGTATAATAATGTCAAATGATGTTTGAAAAGGTTCGGGAAAAGAAAAAATCTGATTTGCAAGAATCAGATGTCCCGTAGAAGAAATTGGCAGAAATTCAGTAATTCCTTCAATAATTCCAAGAATAATCGCATTTATTATTTCCATTAATTATCTCCCTCCGGAGATTGCAATTCTGATGTCCAAACCAACTTGAGTAGAGTGATATCCCGGCTGAGCGGCACCTTCTGTGAATGTTCCTTCGTAGCGGATGAAAAATGCAGCTGAAACAATATTGCTTAATGAATATCTTGCACGAGGTTCCAAGATAATTTGTGTATTACCATTCAATGTCCAGCCATTATTAGTATTTCCACCTGCGTAACTTGTAGGATTCAGCACATCATAAGTAGTATTTTTATTTGATTTATAAGTCCCAAGGAAACTAAATTCAACATCATTTTTCAGCTTAATTCCAAGAATTGGAAAGTCAAATCCACGCAAGGTATAAGTAAGTTGTGTTGTGAAATCATTTGTACTTTGTGCAGCTATCACTGAACGTGAAGTTGTATTGACCATAAATGATTTTTGCGTGGAAAATCTAACGGTTGCCGTGAGAGCACCCCCCAGCTTCTTCTCATCAAATGATGTATTAACCCCTATTAAAGGCTGGAATCCGTACTGTACAGTTTGATTTTGAATGAAAGAACCCAAATCAGTAATTTGAATAGACTCCTGATAACTTGACTGATAATTATGTTCAATAGATACTCTTTTTACATAATTTTTAATTAATGACCATTTCTCTATTCCATCCCAGCGGAATGTCCAATTCAGACTGGGGAGGAATTTTCCTGCTTCACCGCCGATAAATTTGAAAGCACGAAGTTGCTGGAAGAAGGATTCTGAGAGTGCTTCCTGCTGCATTTCATTTTTGGTGATTGTATCAATTGGCAATGCATCAATTTCTGCTTTACGTCTATTATATTCATTCACAACACCTTCGATTGTATTGCCGAATAAGTCCAGTCCGAAAATTGAAGGGAACGTCATAAAAGATCTGTTCAGATTCTTCACAGCGATTACATTTGTAGGGGTTGGAATGCCCTGGGCATCTGTAATTAAAGTTTGATTTCGGTTGAATCCCATATCGGTCTTCCAGGATAAATCAAGAGTAGCACCTTCCCATAGCTGCCTGCCCATTTTGATTTCCAAAGTAGTCTGTTGTCGGTAATTATCCTGCAGAACAGCATTTGGAGGTCTCAGACCACTCCATGAATCAAAACCGATAAATGGAAAAGTACTTGATGGAGTCATTTTAAAACCGCCATGAGGACTCATAACCAAACCTAATTGATATGGCAATGAAGGACCATATTCATAAAGGTCGCTTCCACCTGTGAAACTTTGCACCCAAAAATTATTGAATCCATTGCCCCCGAATACACCCGGGTTCATGCTGGAATTCGTCTGAGTAAGGTTTATGTCGAATTTATCCCAATTGATGAAAATCTTGCGAAGCCAAGAACCTGTAGTTTTCCAAATAGTATTTATCGTATCTTTTGCATCAATTTTTGTGCCTTTTGGATTTTCAATCCCAAAGAGTTTATTTCCGAATGACCTTAGTTTGAAAGCAAAATTTATACGTAAATTAGTATTTACATTTGCACTCTTAGCAATATCCCTTATTAACGGGTCGGACTGCAAAGGATCAATCCAATTGTAAGTTGAAGAATAAATTCCTGTCAAATCAATAAATCTGGAAATACCAAAGAAATCAGGAATTCTTGGTTTTGTATTAAGCGTAAATACCTGATTATGCAGAGTATTTTTCCCGAAGTTTACCCAAGATCCTTCATTAAAGAAAATATATCTTGCAAGCTCGCTGCCCGTTCTTTGCACACCGAAATCATCCAATTCATAAGGAACCAATGTAGATATTGTACTAAAATTGTAATCTACTAAAGGATTCAAAATACTGTTTTCAGTAATCTTCCATGAAAATTGTCCCTGACGCTTAGCATTAAATTCACGTAAAACAGGACTAGGAACATCTAGATAACGGGATTGCTCAGTTTGTCGTCTTCTCATAAAATCGAATGATGTGGTAATGGAAGCAGGCAGCGGATTCACTTTAAAATCTTTATAAACTCCTACTATTGGTGCATTCCCAAACCATTTAAATGGAGAGAACGAAAGAACATCATCAAATTTCAAACCATACTGCATATTGAAATTCCATATCCAGTTAAATCTTTCAGCATAAATTGGAGAACGTTCATAATCCTGAGCATAGGAATATGCAAATGTCAATGCATTTATTGTTTGATCAATTAACCAATGCTTAATCGGTATTCCTAGTTTAATTTGAGTAAGTGCCCAATTATCCGATACTCTCATTGTTTGGGATCGGGTGAGAACAGCTCGCTCAGCTTCTGATGCTGCAGAATTTGCTTCATCCTGAGTATATCCATTTGAAATATAAGCTAAATAAGTATCGTTTCTTGCAGTAGCGGCGGCTTCCGATAAATTAATATCATTATTTGCAACATACTGTGGATTTTCATTTTGCTCAGTATGCGTGTATGTAATCGGCAGCTTCATACCCGAAAAACTCTTAGGTGCTAATTTTTCCAAGTTACCCGTAACATTGAATGACCATGAATTTGCAGAAACTCTGTTTCCGAACCTATCCTCAAGCCTATGGAAATTCGGCTGCGTAACATTGAAATTCATATTTACCTGAGCTAAATCTGCAACCTTGAGGTCCACATTCCCAACGGCAGCCCAGTCATTGCTCTGCTCAGGGTTAATTAGACGTAGTTCGTCTACCCAGACATTAGTTGTAAGCTGATTCGGGAATTGTTCTGCCGGATTGGAAATCCCAAATCCAAAGAACTGAATTTTCGTTAAAATAGGATTACCCCTAATCACGAAAAATGCAAGAGAATCACTGTTGGATTGGAAGGTCTGAACCTTACGAATTAATGAAGTATCCCGACTTTGCTTGATAGCTGTTAATTCTTCCAGATTGATTTGTAAATCCTGCCAATCTCTTGTGAGTGGTCTGCGATATTCATAATAATTATTTGAATCAATTCCAAAACGAAGGAAAGTATAAGCTTTTGGTATAGCACCTCTTTCGAAATTCATTGGCATTAATTCATCACCATGAATAAAGAATTTCAGTACTTTATAATTGAAAATATCCAAAGAACGAAAAATACGTGTTGCCATTCTTTCTTCGCCATAATTCAAATCTTTTACTGAAAGCTTCAAAGATTGTTCATTAAGGCGTATATCTGTGTAAGGATCTGTATTATTCAAAAGTCTAGGTGGTGTAACTCCCGGAGGCATTGAATAAAAATCAGGAGCTTTTGCATTATCCCACAAATTCACAAATGAAACCTGCATAACACTATCTGTAGGTGGAACATTCTGAAAATCATTTGTCTTTTGCCATTGAGCTCCCACCAATTGCCATTTTTCTATACGTAATTTCACCCTGCCGCCTTTGAAGCGTACTCGCACGTACTGAACATTTGCAAATGATGGATTTCCTACAACTACATTTGGTTTACGAATTGGTATTCTGTAAAGGAACCATCCTTTTTCGGGATTACCGCCAACTATTTGAGAATTATTATTTGGGTCAGGATTTAAGTCCACTTCATAAGAATAATAATCATTAGTAAGAGAAATTGTCTGACCATTATTATCATTAAGTATTTCAGTGTCAGGGAATTGTCCTATTTCAGAAATTTTGGAATTACCTTCGAATCTGTTGGATCTTACGAAATCATCAATTGTTCTTTGGTCATCTCTTTTATTAAAATCAAAATAATAATCATCACGAGCAGGGTCTGCTTCTTCATTCAGAGGAAAAGGATAGTTTGCTTTTTCTGCTTCATTATTCAAAGTATCCAGCCCGACATCTTCGCCTGCATCAATAATTCCATTTGGGAATGGGCTGCCATCGGTGAAACCATCTTCGGTTGATAGTTGATTATCTGCGATGATGTCTTCTGAAAC
>MHAC01000030.1:13367-21265 GCA_001804565.1 Ignavibacteria bacterium GWF2_33_9
GTCCACGTACATTTTGGCACTTCCTTCGTTATTATCCAAAATCTGCATCATTATTTCGATATATTCAATATTCTCAGTATCGAAATTTGTGCTGAAAGAAGACAATAATCTCTGAAAACCACCCCATATTTTTTCTCTGTTTTCGGGTTTGGAACTGAATGAATTATTTGGGTCGTATTGTGTATTATTCGAATCCAAAAAATCGGGATTTTGATTGTAAATACCTCGAATATCCGGACTGAAATTTATTTCCAGTGGAGCGAAAAGTCTTTGTCCACGTTGATTATTCTTATTATTAGGATAAACATCTGTAACATTAATCCAGGGAAGCATTCTTTGATACCAAAACACATTACCACGATAAAGATTACGTCCTGCACCGGATGAATCGATAGAATAATCTACAGGTGCAGATGAATATGTCCAGGAATATGGGCTCAATCCTAGTGTAATAGTTCTTTGTGCACTTTCGAAATCATCAATATATACAACCGGTGAACCAAGGTCTGATGAAACTTCGGAAGTTCTTTTGTTTGGATTTGGCAGCATCATTGCCCATTCACCTTGCATATTTAAAGATGAAGGTACTTTTGTATCGTAAAATGGCAGCAAGTCAACTAATTTCGTTAACCATGGAGCATCCAGATTGAATTTTCCGGCAAATCCGAACATTGTATTAGCCACCGGTTCATCACCAATTCGGACTCGATCTACAAGTGCAGACTGGTCATAGTGCATAAAAGTAGCACCAATATTAGCAGTACTGAACCGAGTTTTGAATAATGAATAGTCTGCCCGAACTCCGGCAAGGGTTTTCGTAGCAATATTCAAAATATCTTGCTGCTCAAATTCTACACGCAAATTGGCATTTGGTAAACTTGCTCTTGGATTAGTAATAGTGAGCATACCGGAATAATATTCAACTTTATAGTCCTGATTTTCGACCATAGGAACACCATCCAAAGTAACTCTTACGCTGCCGGGAGAAAGATTGAATGCACCAAGTGCAATTCTGTTTGCACTTCGACCACCGGAAACTTCACCGGAAATTACAAATCTATCCCTTGCAGTATTCCTTGCAGCAATATCGTAAGTAGTATCATAAACCTGACTAAATGTGTACTGGTCGGCTAATTGCGGATTGCCAATTTTGTCGAAATAATCAATAAGACCTTGTCTAAAAGGTTCTGATGAAGGAAAAGTTAATTCACCGGTCATTGCATCGAAAAATGGTGCTCTTAAGTCAATGATACCATCTCCGGGAGCAGTTCCGGAAGAATTATTAACTCGGTCAACTCCAAAAATTGTAACTAATTTATCCGGTGCTCCTTGCAAAACATCTGTTGAATCATTGTTCTCACGGATATACCAAAGATTTATACTGGTTTCGGATGTATTAATATTAGTTGGACCAATTTCGTATATATTTTTCATCATCCTGTTCCATAGCAGTCTATACGATGGTCTGGGATTAGGACGATAAATCAGCTTTAAAATCAAAGTATCCTGTGCTGAAACCTGATTAGTAAATGTACCATAATATACATTATCATCATCGGCAAGAGTTTCACCTTCCACTGCATAGGCTACAGCATAATAGCGGTCCTGTCGTAATTGCTTAATATGCAGAGTTCCTAAGTTCATATCGCAGGAGTACTGCATGGAATCAAGCATAACGAAATTCCCTCTTTCCACAATTCCGGCCTGGATTGGTAAATTCTTTTCTGCAGGAGTGTAATAATCTCCTTGTTTAAGTTTTTTGCCGGGTAAATCTACAATCGCAACAGAATTTCCTGCACGCATTACTCCTTCTCGAATATCACTTGTAGATTCAAATACTTGAATTTTCTTAACCCTTAACTTCTGTGCAGCAGGAGTATTCGGCAAAACCGGAGTTGAATTTTTGAAATATTCATCATAAATTGGTTTATAGAGTGAATCCAGAAAAAAGTGCTTTTTTGAATAATCATAAGCACGAAGTGTAAAAGGCTGCTTACTTACTCCACCTCTCACGTCCACAAATTTTCGCTGACCACGTCTTTGTGAAAATACAGTTTTAAGATAAAGCGGTCCGAATTGCATATCAACTCTTGCACCGAAAAGAGACTGGCCGCCACCTATTAAAGTGGAATTTATTGGAAAATTTATATTACCGAGTTCGACTAATTTAATGATATCATCATCATAACCTTCAAAACCAATCTTAAATTTATTGTTGTTATCATAGTTATTTCTTGTATTCCAATCGGTACCAAAACTCAATTTATCGCCAATTTTGGCATTCACATTCACTCGTATATCCTGATTGAAAATTGGTGTAGATTGCGACTGACCAAAGGCAGATGCTGTTCCTAGATTCTGTGTGTCAAATCTCCAGCCTATACGCAGATTCACTTCACCATTCACGCCAATACTAATTTGCGGTTTACCGAAAATACTCATTAAAGGATTGGCAGGTATAGGTATATTAATTCCGGTAGCTGCTGCAAGTGTCGAAGCCAAATTTCCCTGCGACATTGCTTTTGTAAGGTCATAAACTGTAAGGATAGAATCCCATATTTCTTTCCTTAATTCCGACTTTCTCATTTCCAAATAATCATCCAATGGTATTGAATAATTATAAGTAACCATTGTAGAATCAAAGTCTTCGTAAGTGGAGACTTTTTTTGCATTTGAATCTAAGGAAGTTTTGGAAGAGTAACCTTCCGGATTAATCCAGTTCTTACCAAAAGAACTGTTGAGCCTGTTCATTTGTAATTGTTGGAAATACTTCAGGTATGCACTAGAAGTATCTGTATAATTGATATCAGGATTTATATTTAATTCGAGGTCATTATTTTGAGAAAATACAGGTGTAACAATTACAAAGAATGCAATGCAGAGCACTGTTTTGAGTACAGAGTAATAAATGGTTCTTTTGGCTGAACTATGATTTAAGATATATTTCACAACTATATTTTTAAATAAAATAAGTAAGAAGAACCAATAATACTCCTTTTCTTTTAATCATTAAAAAAAATCGGGATAATGTCCCTCACACATATATGCAAATATTATACCAATTCCAAATTGAAATTTATAAGATATATTTTCTTAATATTACAATTTTCAATATTTCTTAAACAAATTTCTTACCTTTTTATTATATATTATGTCAAAAAAATTAATAAATCATCATTTTGAAAATGTTGAGCAAAACTTAAATTCACTAACTGTTTATTTTGGCATAAAGTTTGCTTTATATTTACTATCATGCGGAGGCATTATGATTTTGAATATGTTTAAAAATAAATTACACATTGAAATTAAACCTGATGATTTGATAACATCAATTCAATTGATTGATTTTAAAGGCAAATTACTTCAGACCTTAAATTACGATAATTCAGACAATATCGATAAATCTGTGGACCTTGATTTAAAAGAAACTAAACCGAATATTTATTTTGTTTCAGTGAATACTAAATCCGGTCGTTGTTATACAGAAGCATTTACTTGTCTGTAGTATTGTGTTAATTTGTCAGATTTATTTGATAATTAAATTCTACATAGTGGAATAATTTTCACTTTATGTATTCACACTATACACTCAAAATTTAAATTTATAAATAATTAAAAAGCAGGTCCTAAAAAATGAACCTGCTAATTATTTTCTAAAGTATTAAATCAGTACTTATTTGTACTTTTCAATAATGTTACGTGATTTTTCTTTCATTGCATCAATAACCATTTGAGGTCCTAAAACGGTCATATAATTATCCATACTTAAAAGCCATGAAACCAATTCCTGATTAAAAGCAACATTAAAGCGAATACCAATTGCTCCCTCAGAATCATAAGAAACAACTTGTTTCGAATTCCAGATACGATTTCCGAAGAAAGTAGCATACTCTCCTTCAAATTTCAAATTCAAATTAACTATTTCGCCTTTTTGAATTCCGAATCTTTCTTCAAAGAATACTTTTGGATCGAATTCAGGAACATATTCATTGTAAGGTTTGGCAATTGAACTCTTAGTAATACTTTCCAATGGCAATGCAAGGTATCCATATTTGCGTGGAACATAAGCTGCGAAAAGGATAGAACCATGATATGTGAAAAATCCTTTGAACATTGCAAACTGATGCTGAACTACATCTGAACCAAATTCATTATAAGTAATGTTCACCCATTGTTTATTAATTATTGCTGTAACTATTTCTTCGAAAACATTACTGTAATTTCTGTAATCAACTTTTCCCCATTCATTAATCCAATCTTTAGATTCTTCCATGAAAGCTTCGCCGGGAGCATGACTTTCCAGGCGTTTCAGGAATTTATCGGCTTCTTTTCCGATTGGGGTTTTTACGTATTGTTTAACTAATGTTTTCAAGTAATGAAATTTAAAAATATCACTTGAATCAATTTCATTGAGATATGCCGGATTCAAAACACCCTTTGATAATCTCCAGTAAACCTGCCGTCCAACGTTGATTTGTTCCATACCATCTGCCATATCGTGCAGTGTACGTAAATCTCTTTGCACTGTTCTCAAAGATAAATTCACTTTGAAAACTTTTGAAATTTCGTCATACATTTCGGCACTGGAATAACTATTTCCATCGAGAAATTTATTATACATATAAATTACTCTTCGAGCTTGTTCTGTTCCCAGTTCCAGTTTTGGTTTTGCTCTTCTCATTTAACTAACTCCCATATAAATGAATTTAAGTTTTTTATAAATTAACTACAAAGTATTTTTAATGTTTAAAGATATTATTCTAATAAATTGCAATTTAAAAAAAAAAATTAATAAAATGATTAATTAAGCAAAATTTTTTTTCACGTTTGCTTTTTAATAAGTGAGATTATAATCTCGTTTATCACAAAATAGCCGCTTGGAGTTAATTTTATTTTTTTTGAATCTTTCTTAAAATACATGGATAAGTATTTCAGTTCTGTGTTTAGCAAGTATTCTATATCCAAATTATATTTTTCTCGTATGAAATTGTTGTCAATACCATCACTACGAAGTCCAAGCATCAAATATTCAGTGAATTTTTCTTCATCACTCAATTTTTCGACTTCTTCAATTGGCAATTTACCATTTTCAATTAAATTATAATATTTTGCAAAATTGCTGTAATTCCTGTATCTATTTCCATCAGAAAAACTATGCGATGATGGACCGAATCCATAGTATGGAATATGCTTCCAATATTTAGAATTGTGCCTGGCTTGAAAGTTCGGTTTTGCGAAATTTGAAACTTCGTAATGTTCGTATCCGGCTTGCGTGAAGAAGTCAGATGTTCTCAAATAGAGCTTCTCTTCGAGGTTTTCAGGCATTATATTGAATAGATTTTTATTTAAGTCCGAGTATAATTTTGTGTCTGATTCGTAAATTAAATTATATACTGATATATGTTCGGGATTCAGAAGCAATGCATTATTGAGATTGTTTTCCCAAATTTTCTCGTTTTGATTAGGAATTCCGAAAATCAAATCTATGGAAATATTATCGAATCCAATACTGCGAATTATATTAAATGAGGCAACAGCCTCTTCCGCTGTGTGTATTCTATTCAGAAATTTAAGTTCACTATTGTCGAAAGATTGGATACCGAAACTAATTCGATTTACTCCTGCATTCATATAGTCCTGTGCATATTTTAAATCAATAGTTCCGGGATTTGCTTCAAGAGTTATTTCGGAATTAGTAAGCACATTGAAGTGCTGATGGATTGATCCTAATATCGAATCGAGTTGTTTTGCAGAAAGAAGACTAGGAGTCCCGCCTCCCAAATAAATTGTATCAATTTCTTTTGTAAAATTTTGAGTACCAGAAAAAAGTTCAATTTCTTTTATAAGAGCATTTACATATTTTTCGATTGAATTTAAATCTGTTGAAGAGAAGAAATCGCAATAAGAGCATCGGCTAATGCAAAATGGAATATGAATGTAAATTCCCGGATAATATTTTTCAGAGAGATTTTCGATTTAGTTATGTTAAATGATTATTCCAAATTATATTGCTTCAATTTACGGTAAAGAGTGCGTAAACTTATTCCAAGTTCAACAGCAGCTTTCTTCCTGTTGGAATTATTTTTTTTCAGAGCTGATTTGATTAATTCATATTCCACATTTTCGATTTTCAAATCCTCAAATGAATCAATAATTTCGGGCATTGATTTTTCCTCCTGAACAGAGAAATAGTCCGATCTTCCGCTCTGATAATATTCCTGTTTTAATTCTTCGAGTTCAGTTAGAATTTTATGATTTTGCTCTTTCAAAAATTCAATTTTTGTTTCAAGTTGGAACATTGCTTTTAATAAAAGAGCAGTTTCGAAATTTCTGATTTCATCAATTTTCTGCCCTGCCATCAAATGGAAATTTTCTTCATCAAACATTGTGGATTTTGTAGGAAGAGCCGGTGGCAAATATTTATGTAAAGTGGGTAATGTAATATACTTCCCTTTTTCCAGTGTTACAATTTTATCAGTAAAATTCTTAAGTTCCCGAATATTCCCGTCCCAATTCAGTTTTTGCATCGTTTCGACTGCATCCGGAGAAATGCCTTCAAATCTGAAATTATACGTTCTTGTAATCAAATTTGCAAAATGTTCAAAAAGTAGAGGAATATCTTCAATTCGATCTTTAAGAGCAGGAAGTGTAACTTTCACAGTATTCAGCCTATAGTATAAATCCTGACGGAAATTGCCGTGCAATACATCTCTTTCCAGATTCTGATTTGTTGCTGCAATTATCCTTACATCTACTTTATGAATTTCCGAAGAGCCAAGCCTCGAATATTCTCCTGTTTCTAGTATTCTAAGTAATTTTACCTGGGTTGCAAGTGGAATTTCACCGATTTCATCCAAAAATAAAGTTCCTTTATTAGCAGATTCGAAAAAACCTACTCTCCTTTCATTTGCACCTGTGAATGCACCTTTTTCATAACCGAAAAGTTCCGATTCAAGTAGTGTTTCAGGTATTGCTGCACAATTAACACTCACAAAAGGTGCTTTAGATCTTTTGCTGAGCTTATGGAATGCATTTGCAAAAACTTCCTTGCCTGTTCCTGTTGGACCTAAAATCAATACAGCCAAATCTGTCGGAGCAACCTGAAGCAATGACTGTATTGCCTTTTCCATCGCTTCGGATTGACCTACAATACCTAATTGCTGCATTAAAATCTGAACATTTTTTTGGTTCAATCCACTTTCAATAATATTTCCTGAATAAGTTTTCACTTTTTATTAATTTCCCTTATATTTCACAGACCATTCTTCCCATCCACCTTCGTAAACGAACACATTTGTGAAATTAAAAGCAGTAATCAATTCTTTTGCTAATTCATGGCTCAAATCGCAATTTCCACCATCGCAATATATAACAATTTTTTTATTTTGAGGTAATTCTAATATTTTAAAAACCTTATTTTCAGGAGTATCAAGAGCAGAAATGTTTATCGCCTTCGGTATATGCCCACGGGAATATACTTCTTCACTCCTTGCATCAAGTATTACAAAATCACTAGATTTGATGATTTTTAGCATTTGAGTGTATGTTACTTGTGCTGGTGAATTTGTAGCAGATTTATTTGATACAATGTCCTGTTCTGAATGTTCAAGTTTATTGTCATCGACAATTTCCTTTGATTGCTTGATACTTTCCTTATTCACAGTATCTACTTCAAATTTTTCATTTGTAGGTTTTGCAGCGGTCTCCCCGCTTTTTATTTCCAACAAAGGTTTTTCGAAAAGGATATTATCATCAATTTTCGCCAAGATATTTTTTTTATATATTAAACTCAGAGGTTCGGGCTGAAGCGCATTGTAAATTAGCCCAATAGCAAAGCTTATAAATATGACTAGTATTACAAATGAAATATTTTTTTTATTTATAATTTCTTTTACTTT
>MHAC01000030.1:21353-45367 GCA_001804565.1 Ignavibacteria bacterium GWF2_33_9
GATGTATGCCTTACGTACATCTTCATCTGCAGTATTCACATCAATACCAAGAATTTTATACGCCTTGATTAATTCAGGATCAGCATGTCCATTTTGACTAAATTTCTGTGAATTCTCATTTGTCTTTTGATGTGAATTTCCAGAAGTATCGGCCTGATTATCCGAATTTAATTCATCGATAATTTTCTGCAAATCATCATCATTTGTATCAAATGAGGAGTAACTTTCCTTAGAATTTTTTTCAGCTTGTAAAATTCTTTTTATTCTTTTGAATATTTGCTGCATATTTTAACTTTTATTTAAAATTAACACGAAAAAATAGCGAAAAAGTTTTATTTTCGTCACTGAAACTTGTGTTTTTTCAAGTGATTGATAAAAAAAACATATTTTTTTTGAAAAACTATACCATTTTTAATAAGAAATTATTAAATTACTAAAAGTTAGAAATTAAAAAGTAAAAATAAATTAAAGGAATAACAGGAGGTAATATGACAACAGAACCAAGCACTTCCTCACAAATATTTTACTCTTTGGGAGATGCAAACAAATCACCCAAAGATGTAGAAATTTTAGACTTGCACTATCACGACTTAACTTCATTCCCGCTCGATATTCTTCACTATACTAACTTAAAGGAACTTCACTTATATAACAATCAGATCAAAGATATTCCTGAAGAAATTTCAAAGTTGAAAAAACTTGAAAGATTGGATGTGGGTGGAAACAAATTGAAATTTTTACCGGATTCTATTTCCGAACTTAAAAATTTGAAGACCTTGATTGCTAGTTGGAATGAATTGGAAGAATTACCTGATTCAATAGGTGATTTGAAATCTTTGAAAAGATTAAGTCTGAATAATAATTTTATCGTAGAATTACCAGATTCAATTGGTAATTTAAAGAATTTAACTGAATTAATCATCAGTGAAAACGAACTGGAATCACTTCCTGTTACAATCGGGAAATTGTCCAACCTCGAAAAATTGCGTTTATATGAAAATCATTTGGAAGAATTGCCTGACGAAATTTGCAACCTTACTAATTTGATGAAATTGGAAGTGAATGATAATCATCTAACTTCTCTACCCAAATCAATTGGTAAACTAACAAATTTAAGCCGATTAAGAATATTTAAAAATGATTTGTCAAATTTGCCTGAATCTATTTCAAAATTAACAAATTTGGAAAAGTTATTGCTCTTTGAAAATAGTATTGAAGAATTACCAAAAGGCATTGGCAATTTAAACAAACTAATTGAATTGGATCTTAGTTTCAATAACTTAAACGAGTTGCCTGAAAGTTTCAAAGATTTAAAAAATCTTAAAGTATTGAGACTGAACAATAATAAGTTTTCCGATGAATCACGGAGTAAAATCTCAAAAGAATTTTCTTCTGTAGGTATTTACTGGGTATAAATGCTCCGTTATTTAGTAAAAATGAGAATCCCCTTCTGTATTTATCAAAAGGGGATTTTTCTTTAAAAAAAATTTTTGTATTATTGATTATTGAATTATCTATTTTTTTACTATAAATTTTCCGGTGTAATCTTTTCCGTTTATTTTCATTACAAGGAAATACACTCCCGAAACAAGATTCGGATTCAATACTATGTCATTAGTCATATCACTTATTCCCTTAAAGATTTCCGCACCTGTTATATCCAGGATTCTGATTTGAATTTTTCCTGAGGAATTTAAATTTTCATTATTAATTCTAATGTGAATCTCATTGGTTACCGGAATTGGAATGATAGAAATCTGACTAATAATATCCTGATTTTCTTCAACGGAAAGAGGCATTGCATTTGTCTTCCAAATTCCCCTGCCATATGTAGCAGCAATAAGTTCAAGTGTAGATTCCTGATATTCCAAATCATTCACAACAGTATTAGGTAAATTTAAACTAAAAGGCTCCCACAAATCTGTTGAATCACTCATTCTGAAAACACCTTTATTCGTACCTGCATAAATGTGATTATGGTCGCTTGGCTGGTGAACAATGCAATTCAATCTAATACCCGGAGGCAATGGCTGGGAAATATCCCGCCAATTCGCTCCTCCATCGTCTGTGCGATATAAATTTAAATTTCTATTATAGGAATAAATTGCCGCCCAAATTATATCAGGATTCGATTTGTCGTAATCCAAACTGATAATTTCAAGTGAATCAAGTGGTAATTCACCATGAGATTTTTCCCATGATTTACCTGCATCATTTGTAATCCATAATTCGCCGGGAACTCTTACCCAAGTCTTAGTGGAATCTATATAATAATAACTAGAATTTTTATATATACTTATATGTTTATTGTCATTATATTCAGTTTTTATAATTGAAATAGATCTGTTGTTCAAAGTAGTAGAGTCTATTCCCTTAAAATCAAGAAGTTTCGACCAAGTAGTACCACCATCAAATGATTCCCAAAAATTACGGTATCCAATAAAAATATGATTTGTGTTTAATGGGTCTAAGCATGCTGGAGTAACCCAAAGGCCCGGCTCATTAATAGGTGCATTCAATCGAGTCTGAATTGTCTTGCCGCCATCAGTTGTTTTGCATAAACCTCCTCCTTGCCATAAACCATAGAAAATATCAGTATTATTATGGTCAATCATTGTTTCCATTCCATCATAATTTGGAATATAGTTCAGCCAATCTCCATTATTATAATAATAGCATGAATTATCCTGCGAACCACCTGCAAGAACATAGTTATTATTTTTACTTAAACTAACACGATAAAATTCTGTAATTGCTAGTCCATCATTAAGATTTTCCCAAACGGTTGGGAATTTCACATCAGGAGCACCTTCAATCAGATTTTCTTCATGCTTGTTAATCCAATTATTTACCCAATCTTTGTCACCCAGTCCAATTTCAGAAGTACGATAAATACCGCCGTCATTCGCCCAGTAAAACTTTTTATCTAAAGGATTGAAATCTGCATAATGATGGTCTGCGTGAATGCTTTCACCAAAAACATATATCCAAAAACTAGCCATTTGCCAATCTTGTCCTCCATTTTCACTCATCCAAATATTAATACCACCTGTGTAAATTTTATCTTTATCATATGGGGCCGCAATTAATACTAAGTCGTAAGAACCCTGTCCTGTCCTATCTGCAGCATCTCCACCCCAAGCACCGAGAATATTATTTGTTGTATCTATTTGGGACTGCATTTGCCAAGAATCGCCTCCATTAGTTGTTCTCCAAAGGCTATGGAAGGCATTCGTTTTCACATTTACACCAAGAGCATAAACATAATTTGGATCAGCAGGAGATATTGATATTTCCACTCTTGATATTTCTCCTTGAGGAGGCATTCCAACATTACCATCAACCCAGGTTTCCCCAAAATCTGTACTTTTAAGAACACCGGCACTACCACCATTATTAAGCTGGCTCATTGCAGCATAAAGAATAGCAGAATTTTTCGGATGAATTTCCATATCCGAAATTATTGAATCACAAACTTTATACCATGATTCTCCACCATCAAGTGTTTTGAAAATACCTTTTCTACCTGCGACGAGAAAATGCTCAGTACTATCCGGATGAATTATAATTTTACGTAAAGATGAATTTCCGAAGAGTTCACTTTTCATTAAGTTGGTAATAGCCCAGGTATCGCCTCCGTCTGTAGATTTAATTACGCCCGAAGTATTTCCGCTAGTCATACCGCTTGTGTCAAAATCACCTGTTGCAGCATATAGAATCATTGGATATTGAGGATTAACAGCAATATGACTTATTGACATTGCAGCCAAATTATCACCTTGTGGAATCCATGTTTGTCCATAATCCTCTGTTTTCCATATCCCTCCATTTGGAGTGCCTATCCAGAAAGAATTCTGGTTAGTTGGATGAAATGCAATGCAGTTTATTCTGCCCATAGCATAGCAGGAGCGAGGAACATAAGTAGGTGGTATCTGAATTGGTCCCAATGGCTGCCAGCCTGTTTCGGAAAGAATCTGATTTTTATTCTTTTCTTTAATTTTCAAATAATCATAAGAGTAATTTTGATTCAAATAAAGTAAATTTCCTGATTTATCAAAATCAAAACGATTGTTCCAAAGCCAGCGATTTAACCATTTGTTCTTTGCTCCGGGATTTTCTCCTTGAGATTCAAAGAAATCTTTGCTATATTCCTGCATTTCGAAATAAGTTTTTTCCTTCACCTGCCCATATGCTGTGCAGACTGAAACAATTAGTATGAGTAGTATTAATTTTTTCATTTTTATTCAATTTTTTAAATTTCACACAAAAGCAATTTTCTGGAATGGTGGATGAATGAATGGCTGAATACTCATTGCTTGATTTGTAAGCACATCAATTTCTACTGCAACACCGCTAATTTTAAGATCACCTGTTGCAAGTTCATATTTATGAGGTGTTTGCAGTATCATTCTTTTAATTGCAGTTTCTTTATTCATTCCTATCACAGAATTATATGGTCCTGTCATGCCAACATCAGAAATATATGCCGTTCCGTTTGGAAGTATTTGTGCATCAGCCGTTTGAATATGGGTATGAGTACCGATAATGGCACTAACTTTGCCATCCAAATACCAAGCCATAGCCATTTTTTCACTTGTGGTTTCAGCATGAAAATCTACGATAATATTATTAGTTTTTTCACGAATTTGCTTCAGGAAATGGTCAACTGTTCTGAATGGACAGTCAATCGGACTCATCAGAGCACGTCCCTGCAATTGTAAAACCGCTACCTGCACTTCACTTTCTAAATCAATTATTGTATATCCATATCCGGGATTATTCGGCGGATAATTCATTGGTCTAATCACACGAGATTCTCGAGCAAGCAAAGGACGTGATTTCCAATTCTCCCAAACGTGATTGCCGGTTGTGATTACGTTTACACCAATGCCAAAAAGCAATTCTGTTTCAACCTCAGTTAGACCTTTGCCATCTTTTAGATTTTCACCATTTACAATGATGAAATTCGATTTGTATTTCGTTTTGAGCTCTTCTATATTATCTTTAAGGAATATTAAGGCTTCTTCACCAACAATATCTCCAATAAAAAGCAGGTTTATTTTTCTCATCATATTAAATTGTATTTTGTAAAAAGTGAAAAAGTAAATTTAATTACTTAAAAAACGTTAACTGTAACTATAATATTATAAAATTCTTTAATTTACAAAATTATGAAAATTTATACAAAATCGGGTGATGATGGCACAACCGGTTTGTTTAATGGTAAAAGAGTAAAGAAATTTGATTTGCGTGTGGAATGCTATGGAACAGTGGATGAACTGGCATCAGTCGTAGGTCTTGCTGTTTCGTTCGGGACGGATGAAGTTATGAAAGATGACTTGCAGGAAATCTCGCATAAGCTCTTCAGATTTGCATCAGATTTGGCTACACCATTGAATCCACCTGCAAAATTTAAAATTGCAAGAATTGAACAATCCGATATTGATTATTTAGAGAATAAAATTGATACTTATGATTTGGAACTTGAACCGTTGAGAAATTTCATTATTTCAGGAGGGACAAATTCTGCAGCATTTTTACATTTGGCAAGAACTGTTTCCCGCCGTGCAGAAAGACGAATCATAGAATTAAATGAAAAGGAAGATTTGGGTGAATTTGCTGTAAAATTCATAAACAGACTTTCAGATTATTTATTTACCGCTGCCCGTATAGCAAATAGCAGAGCAGGAAAATCCGACATTTTACTTAAATAGAATTGCAATATGCTTAAAACAATTGAAAAAAAGATAAATATATCCAATCCTCCACGTGTTCTTCTGATTTTCGGAGAAGAAGAATTTTTGGTAGATGAAGCTGTGAAAACAATTCTTGACAAATTAAGTAAACTAAAAACTGATTGGAATGAATTCGAACGATACGATGGAGAAAATATCAATTTGGGTGATTTGGCGGATATGTGTTCAACTGTTTCGCTGCTTACACCACAAAAAACAATCCTTGTGAAAAATTTCGAAAAAATGGTTCCCAAAGCAAACACTAAAAAAAATTTCGATAATTCTCCTTTTGGGAAGTATCTGAAACATCCATCTGAAAATACTTTTCTTATTTTGCAGGCTAATCATACCTCTCTGAACGGTTTGAGCAAGAAGGTGAAGAAACTAAATTTTCCTTTTGATATTCTTATTGAAAAATACCCCTGGTTTGAATTTGCTAAAGTATGGCCTAATGAATACCCTAAATGGATTGAATCAAGAGCAAGTTCTCTAAATATGAAAATTTCACCGCAGGCAGCTGAAATGCTTATTACTAAAGCAGGTGATTCTCTGCGAAGTCTGAACAATGAACTCGACAAATTGCAAATATCACTGGATGATAAGGATTTAATACAACTTGAAGATGTGTTGAGAGTTACAGGGAGTTCCAAGGAATCAACAGTTTTTGATTTGCAAAAATATATTGGCAAGAAAAATTTGAAAGATGCAGTAAAAACAATGATTGATATGCTTGAAGTTGACCGGCAGGAAATGCTCACCATAACAATTTTGCAAAGATTTTTCATAACTCTCTGGAAACTTTCTGAAGAAGATTTATCACAAAACAAATATGCTCTTGCCGCTAAAACCGGCATCAATGCATTCTTTTTGAGTGAATATTTGGATGTACTCCGTAGATATTCACCCGCACAGATAGCCAATGCGCTTGCCGCATTACAGGAAGCGGACGAAAAACTTAAATCCAGCGGCTCTGATAATTTATTTTTGATGATTAATGCAATCCGAAAAATTATCAATGGATATACTTGATTTTACCTGTCTTAATTGTAGTATTTCTTATTTTTGTAAAACTGATTAAATGAAAAATGCAAAAGTTACTAAATTATCTCAAAAATCATTCTGTTTTAGCATATATTAAAATCAATAGTGCAAGTGAAATACTCGAATTTTCTGCAAATTTAAATAAATACCTTGGATTAAATAATAATATAATTTCTGATTTCCGCTCAATAATTTGGATCGAAGATATTGCGAAAATGGAAGCCTTCATTTCTAATTTAATCAAGAATGGCTATGCATCAGGCGAACTGGAAATGAATGCTATATCAGATAAATATCAAAAGATGCACTTTGAAGGATTCACAGATGAAGAGAATCCAGATGAATTTATAGTGTATGTGGGAAATACAGAAAATGAAATTTTTAGTGATAATTTAGTTACAGTTTGTAAAGATGATTTTCAGTTGAATTTTGCGAAAGTATTCAATGGACTTTATTTTGAATTCGATGAAAATTTGCAGGTACTTGAAATTTTGGGAAGTTCCCTCGATTTTTTGGGAGTAAATGAAGATTTACTGTTTAATAAATCTTATTCCATTAATAACTTTTTGAGCGATGAAGACTTGGAAAAATTTAAGTTTTTACATAATTATCAGAATATTTCCAAAAATCTCACTAAAAATATATTCCTCTTCCAGAAGAAGGATGGCACAAAATTTTGGGTTCAAGAACTATTGCAATTGATAGACCAAAAGGATAAAAAAACAATTTTAGCTTTATTCTTTAATATTGATTCCTACAAGCGTGAACTCGACCAAATCAGAGAATCGAAAAAACAAATTTTGGAATTGACTAACCACCTCGAATTGACTCGTGAGAATGAAAGAAAGGATATGGCTCGTGAAATTCATGATGAAATTGGACATGCTTTAACTTCATTGAAATTAGATATCAATTTACTGGTGAAAAAGAAATTTCTGCGTGATGATAAATTGGTAGAAAGACTGAATGAAATGCAAAAGCATATTGAAGATACAATCCGCATGCTGCAGAGGATTTCAGCACAATTAAGGCCTTCAATTTTAGACCATTTCGGCTTGATTGCTGCACTTGAATGGCAAGCTAGAGAGTTTCAGCGTCAAACCTCTGTTCGATGTAAGTATTCACTACCAGATGAAGACCTGGAATTAACCGAAAATAAAACAGTTGCTGTTTTCAGAATCTTTCAGGAAATACTTACAAATATAACACGTCATTCACAAGCATCCAGAGTCGATGTAATTTTAACAGTCGAAAGCAATATTTTAGACTTAAAAGTTTCTGATAACGGTATAGGAATTAAAAAAGAAGATTTGGATAATCCAAAATCTCTTGGTCTTCTCGGAATGAAGGAAAGAGCTAATTTGGTGGAAGGGAATTTGACAATAAATAGTATATTAAACATTGGCACTACAGTACATCTGATTATGCCAACTATATAAATAAAAGAAGAAGTAATATGAGTACTAGGTTAATCAGAGTTATTATTGTGGACGACCATGCAGTAGTTCGCAAAGGTTTGTCGCAAATTTTGGAAGAAACAGAAGACATAGTTGTAACAGACGAAGCCTCAAGCGGAGATGAATTGCTGCATAAAATTCAGAATTACAAATATGATGTTGTTTTATTAGATATATCAATGCCCGGCAAAGACGGCTTGAATACTTTGAAGGATATTAAATTGATTAAACCCGATTTACCGGTGATAATTTTCACAGTTTTTCCTGAAGAACAGTATGCAATACGTATCTTGAAAGCTGGAGCTGCTGGATATATCAATAAACAATCAGAACCTGAAGAAATCATTTTTGCTATTCGCAGGGTTGCTGTAGGCAAAAAGTATATTTCGCCAATTTTGGCAGATTTGCTTGCATCCAGTGTTTCTTCTGATGGAAAGTCGCCACTACACGATACTTTGTCCGACAGAGAATTCCAGGTTATGTGCTATATAGCAAATGGGAAAACAATTTCCGACATTGCAAAGGAATTGGACCTTAGTGTGAATACAGTGAGCACTTACAGGATTAGGATTATGGAAAAAATGCATCTGAAATCAAATGCTGAACTAACTCATTACGCTGTAAAAAATGGTTTAGTCTAATTATCATGATTGATGTTGATTCCCTTTCCATTAAGTATAATGGAATTACAATAATTCACAATCTCACTTTTTCTGTTGGAAAAGGTGAGATTTTTTCTTTTTACGGTGATTCCGGAAAAGGAAAGACTTCAATTTTTTCTTGTCTCCTGGGATTTCAAAAACCCGCTTCAGGGAATATTTCCATTGATGGTGAATTATTAAGTAAAAGCACAATCCATTCTATCCGGAACAAAGTTGCCTGGTTACCTCAGAATATTAATAATTTTCCTAATATTTCAATTCGTGAACAAATTCATTTATTTAGGAAATTTAAACTTAATACAGAACTTTACTCTGAAGAAAAATTCCTAAAATTCACACAATTATTCAGATTAAAGGATGATATTCTGACGGCTCATTTTAGTGAACTTTCCGGTGGCGAAAAGCAAAGAGTTGTGTTGATTTATACACTTTTACAAAATAAGAAGATATTACTCTTTGATGAACCAACTTCCGGTTTGGATGAACAATCTGAAGCATCAATCATTGATTATATGCGAGGACAAAGAGATCTGACAATCCTGACATCAACTCATAGTAAAACATGGCTTGATTTTTCAACCAAAACACTAAAAATATAGTATGAATCCTGCTGTAGATATATCCTGGTTAGCCCTTGTCTTTGGTTTCTTTACCCTGCTCGTACCGATTTATTTCTTCACGAGATATGAAACAGGTCTGACCAAAGATACAATCATATCTTTCTCTAGAATGGCTTTACAGCTGCTTGCTGTTGGTTTCCTGCTCAAATTAGTATTTCATTGGAATTCTATTGCCATTAATCTCGTATGGGTACTAATAATGCTTATTGCAGCTTCTATGACAATTGCAAAAAGGTCAAATCTGAAGAGAGAATATTTACTAAAGCCAATATTACTCTCCCTTTTAGCCAATTTTGTATTCAATACTTCAATTTTTGCTTTTGTTTTGGTAGGATATAAAGACTACGTAACTGCGCAATATCTGATTCCGCTTTCAGGTATGATAATTGGAAATTCCATTAGTAGTTCTGTAATTGGAATACGTTCATTTTATAATTACTTCAAAATTAATGAAGATTTATATAAATACTTCTTGATGACAGGAGCAGGTAAAAAAGAGGCAATTCGTTTGTTTTTGAGTGATGCATTGCGAGATGCATTCACTCCGATGATTGCTTCAACTTCAGTAATTGGTTTAATCTGGCTGCCGGGAATGATGACCGGTCAAATTCTAGGAGGAGCTTCACCTATTATTGCTATAAAATATCAGATTCTGCTTATGACTGCAATTTTCGTCGGAGGAGTCATTAACGTAGTTCTTGTAATAAAACTATCGTTAAATTCCTCCTTCGACGAATTAGATAACTTAAAGAAAGAGATTTATATTAAATCTAAATAAATCTTAATGAACTGCTTTTTCCAAAGCATTTTCGTAAATATCTTTGATTTCCTTCACACTTACTTCGAATGCATGATGTATGTTCAAAGTATCCTTTTGTACATTTCCTAAATTGAAATAAACCAATCCTGCATCATTGCAAACATCAGTGAATTGTTCAAATTTGCCTGGAGCGACAGTTACTATAACTCTTGATTGAGATTCTCCAAATAAATCGGAAAGTTTTGGTTCTGAATGAAGATAAATATCCGCACCTAATTCATTTGTACACATTTCTGCTAAAGCAATTGCCAAACCGCCTTCTGCAATATCATGAGCAGAATTAATATGTGAATCTTGGATTAGGGCCAAAACGGTCTTCTGCAGTTTAATTTCTTCATTAAGTTCAATACTCGGAGCATTGCCTTTCACTTTCCCTGTAATCAATTTCACTAATTCCGAACCACCTATTTCATTTCTTTGGTTACCAAGAAGAACTATTAAATCACCTTCATTTTTGAATTTCGGAGTCATAGTTTTTTCAAGATTATCAATCAAACCAAGCATACCAATTGTAGGTGTGGGAAAAATCGCATGATTTTGTGATTCATTATGGAAGCTCACATTACCGCCTGTAACAGGAGTATCCAAAGCAAGACATGCATCTTTCATTCCACGAACAGCTTCTTTGAACTGGAAGAAAACTTCAGGATCATAAGGGTTACCGAAGTTAAGGCAGTTAGTTATAGCCACAGGTAAAGCACCAACGCAAACAGTATTACGAGCTGATTCCAAAACCGCAGCCATTCCACCCAAATAAGGATCAAGATAACAATAACGGCTATTGCAGTCAGTCGTAACGGCAATACCTTTTCCCGGTAATTCTTTAATTCTCAGAATTGCGGCATCTCCTGAAATGGAAATAGTGTTTGTCAATACTTGAGAATCATATTGTTCGTAAATCCACTTTTTGGAAGCGATAGTAGGAACTGCCAACAATTTACGGAATATATCTTCTATTTGATTTTCAAAATCACTTAATTCCGATTCATTAAATTTGGTTTCTTTGAAATATTTTGGAGTAGAAAATTCTCTGTCATTTTGAGGTGCACCCCCACCTAATACCAGTACTTCTGCATCCAAATCAACAACCAAGTTTCCGTGACGCCAGATTTTCAGTTTGCCGTCTTCTCGTATGTCACCGATTTGTGTGAATTTAACATCCCATTTCTTTGCAACTGCTGCTGCTTGTTCTTCTTTACCTTTTTCAATAACCAGAAGCATTCTTTCCTGCGATTCAGAGAGCATAATTTCATAAGCACTCATATTGTCTTCACGTAATGGTACTTTGTCCAAATCAATGTTCATACCCACGTTACCACGAGCAGACATTTCGGAAGTTGAGGAAGAGATACCTGCAGCACCCATATCCTGAACTCCAACTAATACTCCTTCATCGAGCATTTCAAGTAATGCTTCAAGCAATACTTTTTCGGCAAATGGATCGCCAACCTGTACTGTTGGACGCATTTCGTCAGTTTTTTCATCAAATTCTCTGGAAGCAAGTAAGGAAGCACCATGAATACCATCACGTCCGGTACGGCTGCCCAAGATGAATACAGGATTACCCGGGCCTTTTGCTGTAGCAGAAATTACTTTGTCCTTATGAACAATTCCCACAGCCATAGCATTCACTAAAGGATTATCCTGATAGCATTTATCGAAATATACTTCACCGGCAACTGTTGGAACACCAAAGGAATTTCCATAATCTCCAATTCCTTTCACAATACCTTTTACAAGATATTTTGTGCGTGGATTGTCCAGTTCACCAAATCGAAGAGAATTCAAAGAAGCAATAGGACGTGCACCCATTGAGAAAATGTCACGTAAAATACCTCCTACACCTGTTGCAGCACCCTGATATGGTTCAACTGCAGAAGGGTGATTGTGACTTTCAATTTTGAATGCAATTGCCCAACCATCGCCAATATCCACTAAACCGGCATTTTCTTCACCGGCTTCCACCAATAATCTTCGGCCGGAACGTGGTAATGTTTTGAGCTGCTTAATTGAGTTTTTGTAAGAACAATGTTCACTCCAAAGTACGCCAAATACGCCTAATTCAGTATAACTCGGTGTTCTTCCCAAATTTTCGAGGATTAAATTGTATTCACTTTCTGTGAGACCAACTTCCTGAACAGTTTCCATCGTTACAGGAATTTCTGAAAAAACTTCTTGATTTTCCATTTAATATAAAAAGTTAAAGATTTTCGAATTTTATTGAAATCAAAATTAAGTAATTAGTAACAAAAGACTAGAAAATGTTTACAATTAATGGCTGCAGCCACATGTATTTTCGTTGTTAGGATTATGGAACGTAAAACCGCTTCCATTCACGTCATCAATGAAATCCAATGTAACACCCATTAAGTAATAAATACTTTTCTGGTCGAAAACGAAATTAATACCTTCTTCGGTATGTTTTCTGTCGCCTTCCATTGTTTGATTATCCAGTCCAAGTTTATATACCATACCGGAGCAACCACCGCTGCGTGCTGCGAAACGTAAGGCATAGTCATCACCAACTGAATTGGCAGACATAAATTCTTTGATTTTACCTAATGCGCTACGAGTGATGAGAATTTGTTCGTCATCGCCTGCACCGGAAATTCCTGGATTTATTTTGATACCGTCGAAGTCTGTATCAACAGTAGGTTTATATGTTTCTGTTTGTATTGTAGCCATATTTTTTTTATATTTTTAGTTTATTAAACAAATTAATTATAATTAAAAATTCTAATTTATTTCAATCCTTGTTGAACAAAATTATAAAATCTTGTGAAATCACGTGTGAATGTTTCAGTTGCAATTGCATTGCCTTTTGAATCAAGTATTACATACAACGGTAATTCAATTGAGCCGAATTTTTCTTCCTGATATTTTTTATTACTCAAGTATGGTTCTTTAAGTCTGTCTGTATAAAGTCTTACGAGCACCATCTTCGAAAGTGAGGAGACAATTTCAGGTTTTTTAAAGAAATTCTGCTCCATCCATCGGCAATTTGTGCAAGTGAAACCGGTGAAATCAACAAAAACAGATTTTCCTTCTTTTGCAGCAATTTCTTTTGCCTGGTCTAAATTATCAAACCAATTAAGTTCATGCGTATTCGCCATCGAAGATGTAGGCATTGGAGTTGCTAATTCTAATCCATTGTCTGCAGCCATAAGTTCAGCATATTCAGAAGGAGGAAGGAATGCATCCAACTCTCCAAGAGGTTTACCGAAAAGACCAATCAGTAGATAAAATGCAATTCCGGCAAAGAATACAGCAATAATTGCACGCATAGAACTTACGCTCTCAACTTCTGTATCGTGTGGAAAGCGGAAGAAGCCTAGAATATACATTGTTAGAATTACAGCTATTCCAATCCAGATAGATATAAATAAGTCTTTCGGAAGAATTCCCCATGCCCAAACCAAATCAGCATTACTGATGAATTTCATTGCAGCTGCAATTTCCAGAAAGCCCATCACTACTTTTACATTGTTCATCCATCCACCTGCTTTCGGAACTTTCTTGAGGAAAGATGGGAATAATGCTAAAATAAAAAATGGTGCTGCGAATACTGCCGAAAAAGCAAGCATACCTATAATTGGATAGAACCATTCACCTCCACTTGCAGAAATCAATGCAGAACCAACAAATGGAACAGTACATGTAAAGGACGTTAATGAAAATGTCAGTGACATAAGAAGTACTGAAATCATTCCGGATGATTGATTACTCTTTGTATTCAATAAGTTCAACAGACTATTTGGAAGTACTATTTCGAATGAACCGAATAAATTAAAAGCAAATACGATGAAAATTAATGCAATGAACATATTCACCCAGCCATTCGATGCGAAATCTCTTATACCTGTTGCACCGAAAATCATTGCCAAAAGGAAGCCAAGTCCGGTGAAAGTGAATATAATTCCGGCAGTATAAATCATGGAATCTCTGAATGCTTTACCCTTTGCATGTTCTTTTTCAGCTCTTTTCGTGAAAAATGAAACCGTAATAGGAACCATAGGAAATACGCAAGGTGTTAGCAAAGCAAGAGCTCCTGCAGACATAGCAAACCAAATGAAAGAGAATACCCCTTCTTTTTTCTTTGTTTCAATTTCAGATTGAGATTTTGTTTCGAACTGAACATTATTATCAACTTGTTCAGTTTTTTCAACAGAAGCTGTTGTCGATGCAGTATCAATGGGTGTTTCAGTTTCAGATGTGACAACTTCATCGGTTTCACTTTCTAAAGTATTATTAAAAGCAAAAGTTGATTCATAAGTTTTTGTTCCAACTGTTACTCCATAATAATCTGGAGGAAGACAACTTACTGAATCGCAGAATTGAAAAACGAAGTTAATCTTGAATTTATCTTTAGTAAAATCAATATCAGTTTTGGCTTTTAAAGGAATTTCTACAGAAAATTTTCCTTTGTAATAATTAATTTCCATGTTGAAGCCTTCGTCGTGCTTTGCATGGGTTTTCGGAAATTTCACTTTGCCGGAGATAGCAGCCATTTTATCCGAAACAATAATAACTTCGGATTGTGTGGGACCTATTCCGTCAGGACCTTCCTGATATTCAAATGAATAAGTATAGTATCTTTTATCAATGTTAATATCAACTTTCACACTGAACTTTTCACCTGCTTTTACTTTATTTGCAGATGGAAATGCATTCATTTTTACAATATTATTTTGCGATAATACCGGACCGGCAAGTCCAATTAATGCAATAAGGAAAATAATTAATTTTTTCATTTTACTTTTTTAATCATTTAATTATCAAATTTATTCTTTATCACCCTGAAAGAAATTTATCAGTCTTTGAGTCTGAAATTTATCTTCATGTACCGGGCGATTCAATAGATTAGACTGCAAATTATCAGTCATAACTTTTGCAGGATTATATCCATAAGTCCTCAGCAGATAATTCAAAGCAATAGCTTCCACGATTACGGTGATATTTTTGCCTGGGAAAATAGGTAATTTAAGATACTCCAAATTCACACCCATCACGTCAGCAATTGAGTTTTCCAATCCTGTTCTTGTATATTCATTATCTTGATTGTATTGTTCCAATTCCACAATAATTTCAACTCTTTTTTGGAAACGAACAGCTCTCACACCGAACATTGCCCTTACATCAATTATGCCCAAACCACGAATTTCCATAAAATGCTTGGCAAGTTTTGTGCTTGTACCCATAATAGTTGTTGCTGCATTTTTTGTTAACATAACAGTATCGTCCGCAACTAAACGGTGTCCACGCTCTACCAAATCCAAGGCTACTTCACTTTTGCCGATAGCAGAACGTCCCACAAACAAAATTCCGGTACCATGAACATCACAAAAAGTGCCATGAACTACCATTTGAGGTGAAAAGTGATCTGTGAGGAAACTGGAAAGAACATCAATTACTGTATTTACATCTGTCTTTGTCCTAAGTATTGCAACATTCTTAGTTGATAAAATTTGCAGCAAATTATCATTTAAGGAAACATTGTCAGCCAAAATCAGGCAAGTCATATTTCCAAGAGTGATCATCCTTATGGCTTTTTCCTTTTGTTCTTCAGGTAATGTTTTCAGGAAATGATTTTCAACATCTCCCAAAATGAATAATTGACTTGCATCAGAATCATCATTAAAACCTGCGAGCAAGAATTGTGGACGATAAATAACCTTTGAACTCAGCTTATTTTCCAATGACAAATCAGTAGAAAGCAATTCAAATTCAAGTTTGATTTGAGATTCTTCCAAGATTTCTCTTACGATTAAACTCCGTTTTCTTAGAATTGATTCATTCGGAAAATGCCAGGTCATTTGTTCACTTTTTATTAAGTTAATTTATAAGGACGAATTTAACATTTCAATAATTTATTAATATTTCTAATTGGTAATATTAAATATTTATGACTTTTTTCATACTATAATATATACAAAATTAACTAAGTGTTAGAGATTAATTAGTAAAGTAAATATTAATTATTGAAATGATAAAGAAATTAAAAAAAATATATTTATTTCTGTAAAATTTATAATTTTGATTAAATCAAAACGTAATTAATAATTAAGAGAAAAGTAAAAAAACTATAACTTAGAGTAAAAAGAGGAATTCGATGGCTTGGTTCGTTAGGGAAAAGCAAAATATAGAAGATACGAGTCCAGCATATATGCCGGATGGACTTTGGACAAAATGTCCTAAATGTTCAGAAATGATTTATAAACAGCAATTAGAAGAATATTACTACACATGTTTCAAATGCAAGCATCATTTTAGGATAAGTGGCTTAGATTACATCAGTTATATTATTGATGAAGGAACATTCAAAGAATCTCACACAAAACTGAAATCTGCTGACCCATTGAATTTTTCCGATACGAAGGCATACCCTAAAAGACTGGATGATGCAAATACTAAAACAAATCTGAATGATGCAATAACAACCGGATTTGGTAAAATCCATGGTTCAGATGTGATAATTGCAGTAATGAATTTTAACTTTATTGGTGGAAGTATGGGTTCAGTTGTAGGTGAAAAAATCTTCCGTGCCGCAAAGGATGCTATACATGAAAAATGTCCTTTAATTATCATTTCAGCATCAGGAGGAGCAAGAATGCAGGAAGCTGCATTATCTCTAATGCAAATGCCTAAAACTGCAGCAATATTGGCTGAACTAGGCAATGCCGGTTTACCCTTTATTTCACTGCTCACTGACCCGACTACTGGCGGGACTTCAGCTTCCTATGCTATGCTTGGCGATGTAATTTTGGCTGAACCCGGTGCATTAATCGGCTTCGCAGGTCCGAGAGTAATTGAACAAACAATTCGCAAAAAATTACCACCCGGATTCCAAAGAGCAGAAACCGTGATTGAAACAGGTTTTATTGATATGATTGTACCAAGACCTGAACTTAAAGATACATTAAGAAAAATCATTGATTGGATAAAAAAATAAAGGTACTTGTTGTTATAATGAAAAAAATTAGAAATTATTTGTTTTTTCCATTTTTTTTCATTATTTTGAACTTTAATGGAAACGTTCTTTGTCAAGATACTTTGCAAACAATTGAAATAACCTTAACCGGACTAACAGGCACTTATTTGCCGGCTTTCACAAGAGGTTTTTTGAAGGAGTATAATGATGTGCTTGGTGGACAGAAGAAAGATTTAACACATAATTTTTCTTTTGCAGCAATGCTTGGATGCCAATGGCAGAAAGAATTCAGAATTACTCTTAAATCATGCTATATAGAAGCCCATCTCTATGATGATTTTATCAAAGAAACTTTTGATGGAACTAATCAGTGGCGTACATTTGTCGAAAATATTCGGATAGTATCAGTTCCTATAATTGCAAATTATGACTGGTATTACTTTTTTGACAAGTATAAAAGTTACCTGAGTGGAGGAATTGGATTAGTTTATTCCGGAATTCAATGGAATGAACTTGTTCAATCTCCACTACAACATGATCTAAGAGTAGGAGGCGACATTTTTAATGAATATACTTTCTACCCTGCCATCAGCATAGTTTCTGGAGTACAGTTAGACTTCGATGAATATTCTGTTTCAAAGTTTTTTCGTGGTATTACCATTAGTACAGAATTTCTCTACATTTTTCGGCAGACAGATATCTTTGCTAATTTAAGACAACAAATTGTGCCACTACCCGAAGAATTAAATGGAACAAAATCAGTTTTACCCATTTTAGTTGGTATAAATTTCGGGCTTGTGCTTAATTTAGAAAACAAGAAATTAAACCGAATTTTCGGTAACAAATAAATTTAACATAGGAGTGCATACGATGAAAACTAATGTAACATTCAGACATTTCAATTCACAGCATCCGAATTTGCAAGAAGCAGCTAAAGAAACTGCATCTCATTTCACTAAGTTTTTTGAAAACATTAGTAGCGCCGACATTGAATTTATCAATGATGAACAAAAGATCGTTGAATGCAAAGTAATTATCAATAAGAACGTACTAAAAGCTACTGGGAAATCTGACGATTTCCATAAGTCCCTCCACCAGGTTTCTGATAAGATAATAAGACAATTAGATAAGTGGAAAACAAAACATTACGAAAAGAAATAAAATCAAAGGCTGCCTCAAGGCAGCCTTTTTTTTATTCTAATCTACTTTTCTCGATTAATGGTTTACTACAAACATATCCTGAACTGTATTTTTCCCATCACTAATGGAAATTAAATAATTCCCGTTTGGTAAATAATCCAATGGTAAATTCAGATAATTCATATTCCTTTGCACTCCTGCATTCATTACTTCATTTCCGGCAATATCAAAGATTTTTACAGTTAAATTAATCCCATCCCAAGTTTCAGGAATTTCCATATTCAAGTAATTGCTTGCCGGATTTGGATATAATTTGACATAATTTCCATTATTATCTTCCACAACTGCATTAATTTCGAGGCAGGTAGTTTCACCGCTCCAACAATCTGTTATGCAATTTAATGACTGTTCAGCATTATCTCCGGTTATAATACCAAACCAATATGGTTTACCCAATTCAAAAATGGGATTAAAAGTATTCATTCCCACGATTGTTACTTGAATGATTGTATTTGTATGCGAAGATTTGAAATTCTGGAAGTCAATATTATTTTTGAGTGAAATCACCATTGAATCTGAATCCATCCAGTTTTTACCGGGCAATGGAGTTCCTATAGCCGGCATATCCATACCTAAATCATTTTCAGAAATTTCAATAGATTGTATTACCCCGACTCCCAGCAACTTAATTTTTATAACTCCATAATATAATTTTTTGGTTGTATCAGTATTTTCACGTATTTGATAGAGCCAAACAGGTGCACCACCAGTTTCTAAGTCAATATGTGGATTCAAATTTCCGGGCATTTGATCATTTTTGTATGAAGTTGTAGCTACAAAATATATCACCGGACTTGTAAATCCACTATTGACTGCTTGTGAAATTACTTGTGAAATTCCTTCTTTTGGTAAAAAATCCATAAATTCCTGAGAATATAATGGATTCCAACCTATAAAAATTATACTTAAAATTAGTGTAATTTTCTTCATATTTTATCCTTTTTGTTTAATTTATTATTATTCATTATTACGAAATACACAAAAAAAAGTTTTCTGTGAAAAAAATTGTATTAAAAAAGACAAAATTTGAAAATGCTGCGAAGCAAATCAAATATAAAATAGATTATAAAGCTGAACTAAATGATTCGCAGTTAGAATGTGTGTTTCATAACTCAGGTCCTTCCCTTGTGCTTGCAGGTGCAGGAACAGGCAAAACCCGAACGATAATTTACCGTGTTGCCAGGTTAATCGAAGATGGTATTGCTCCGGAATCAATCCTTCTGCTCACTTTCACACGCAAAGCTGCTGAAGAAATGATTAAACGTGCCTCAGTAATGCTTGATGGGAGGTGCGGCAATATTGACGGCGGGACATTCCATTCCTTTGCACTGAAAGTGCTTCGTGCATACCACAAAGAGGTCGGTCTGGACAATAATTTCAATGTGATAGACCAAGATGATTCAATGGACTTATTCAGTTCTCTTCGTAGCCAATTCCTTGAAGGACGTGGCAAAAAAGTATTTTTCCCTAGCAAATGGGTCTTACAGAAAATTTATTCCCTTGCAATGAATACTTTGGAACCTTTTGCTGATACGATTATGAGGATTTATCCGAATTATCTTAAATTGAGTGATGATTTCCTGGATATTTTCAATCTATATAGTGACTACAAGCGTAATTCCAATGTTCTTGATTATGATGATTTGCTGTATTTTCTGCATAAATTATTGAAGGAAAATTCTATAATCCACTCAAAACTGAATTTTAGGTACTCTTATGTAATAGTTGATGAATATCAGGACACTAATAAGATTCAGCATGAAATTGCTTTGCTGCTCACCGACAAAACTCATAATCTGATGGCTGTTGGTGATGATGCCCAGAGCATCTATTCTTTCAGAGGAGCAAATTTTGCTAATATACTCTTTTTCCCTAAATCCTTTGCTGAATGCAAGGTTTACAAAATTGAAGAAAATTACCGCAGCAATCAGCCGATACTTAATTTAGCGAATTATGTAATTAATAATGGTTATCATAATTATGCCAAAAATCTTTATTCCAATATTGATAATGAGGAATTACCGCAATTAGTTACATCTTACAAGGAAGCTATTCAATCAGAATTTATTGCACAGGAAATTCTGGAATTACGTGAAGCAGGATATTTGCTGAATGATATTGCTGTGCTCTTCCGGGCTTCATTTCATAGCAGTGATTTGGAAGTGAATCTTTCGAAATATGGAATCAAATATGTAAAATTTGGAGGGCTAAAATTCCTTGAAGCATCTCACATTAAAGATATTGTTTCTTTTGTCCGATTACTTGTGAATGAAAAGGATTCCCTCGCCTGGCAAAGAGTACTAAAGCTGCTCCCCGGAATTGGACAGGTGAAAGCTAATAAAATTGTGAATTCACATCTCGCAGGAATATGGAGTGTAACCCATCCATCAGGCCTATACAAACTTTTACCAAATGAAAAAATTCTTAATGAATTGATTAAGCTCTTGCAATCACTCGAAGGTGGAACTGCAGATTTGAAATGGAGTTTGAGTAAAATTATTGACTTTTACCAGCCATTTTTCAAGAGAAAATATGCAGAAGACTGGCAGCAAAGGAGAACTGATTTTGATGTGATTATCAATATTGCTGAAACATATTCAAGTATATCCAATTTTGTGAATGATATTGCTGTTGAGCCGATTAGGGAATCACTGATGGATATTGAAAAGCAGGACAAAGATGACGAAATACTCACACTTTCCACAGTTCATTCCGCAAAAGGGCTCGAGTGGAAGGTGGTGTTCGTGATTTGGGCGAGTGAAGGAAAATTCCCGTCACCCAAATCAACCGACAATGAAGAGCAAATCGAAGAAGAACGTCGCCTTTTTTATGTGGCAATCACTCGTCCAAAAGATAAACTCTATCTGACCAATGTTATCAATATTGTGGATAGAGAAGCTGGTGGCATAATCTCTACTGCCACCCGCTTCATCAAAGATGCCCCTGAAGAAATTTTGGAGCGTGTACTTGTTACCACCGAAGATGATGCGGAACTGAATTAAATTACTGTCTTTCGAAAGTAAGGTAATCTGTGGAACCATCTCCACCACTCTCATCTGCCAGGCGAATCTTAGTGTCTGTTTGCTCTACTACGTGCCAATCATCCGAAATTTCTTCCAAATGTTCCGGAGATGCAAATATCAAGTAAAGCTTAGCCTTACTATCATCGATTCCGCTGCTCCAAACTCCGGGAAAAGTAGAATTGCTAACAGTAACGCTCACAGTTCCATTTGCCAGGAAACTGAATGAGTTACCTGTGAATTTATATGTTTCTTCCTTGTCGTCGTCCCAATAATAGGTTACAACCCAATTGCCGGTAAGTTTGCTTGTGTCCAAACTCGTATCCGGGCTGGTTGAATTATCGTCACTACAGGAAACTAAAGAAATGGCAATTACCACAACAGCGAAAATGTAAATATACTTCTTAAACATTAGTTGCTCCGAATTATTATTTTAGTTACAACTAATTTGAAGGATAAAGAATGTTTTTATTTTATGATATATTTAAATATTAATAAATTTTATAAACATTGAATAAATAGGAAAACATTACATTAAATGAAATTGGTTTGGTGTTGAAAGATTCGTCTCCCAGCATTGGATTTTCTTTGTACACATCGTTCAAACAATAGTAAAAGCCTGCATTGCAATAAACTGACCCATACTTTGATTTCCAAAATTCTACTAATCCTCCCAAACTTAATATAATATTATTTTGAACACTATCCTTATCAATTGAGTAATTTCCATAGTTTGTACTTGACATTTTAATACCATTTCTATAGGCATAATCAACACCAAAGTAAAAATTATCGTAAGTTAATGCCAGTCCATATGTCAGGTAATTTGCAAAGTAACTCACTTCGTCATAACCATCGGATGAAATAGCATCTCGAATTTCGTATGGAAAAACAATTTTTCCGAAACTTGGAATTATGTTAATTTTTTTTGAATTTGAAATCGGGAAAATAAGTGTTAAAGAGGCATTGTAAGAATTTGTAAACTTTGGCCAATTTTCGAATCCATCAGGTGCAGCTTTGGTATTTATTCCCATAAAGGACCAACCAATACCCGGACCAATTTGAATATGATTTGTATAATTTTCGTCAGCGAAAAGAAATTGTGGCAAACAAAAGAGAAATAAAACGATTAAAAATGATTTTTTCATTTTACACCTGAATATTTAAAATAAAATTTGATTTATTTTGAAAAAGTAAATTAGCAAATATTCATTAAATAATAATTCATTTGAGTAAAATATATAGTGTTTACCCGATTAACTTGTAAGACATATGAAAATATATATTTTGCAATAGAGACATAAGTCAACGTGACCATCAATACATGAATTCTGATAAAGATATAAAATCATGTCAATTTACAAATAATTTTCCCTCTCAGATTTAATTTACGGCAGGAAGAAATTATGATTGTCCAGATTACAATCGTAAATGAAGTAATTCAGCGATTTGCTGTTATATCCTGAAAAATCGCAGATAATTGCAGGCAATACTTTATAATTAACAAATTTCTGCAGTACGGCTTCCATGAGTCCTGACTTCAGTACGAAAAAGTTTTTCCGAGATATTTTCTTTATGAATAAATAACTAGCGTGAATCATATTGAAATTCGCAGTTCGCCATCAGGTAGAGTGCGTCTTACTCGGACTGAATAATCACCTTATCAGAAACGAGTAGAGAAAAGGCATGCCTTGTTTTACATTTTTCCCCGTAGAGACTCAAAATTTTGTGTTTCTACAAATCCCTATTGTTTATAATATTCATCTTCTTCCCATTCGAGGGGGTTGTTTTGAATATATTCTCGTATTTCATAAAGGGATTTATCATTACGAATTATATGTTCGTAATAATTCCTTTGCCAAATTGGTGGAAATTTTTTATTTCTTAATTCATTTATTCGACGGGATGAAAATGATTTTAATGCCCTAACAAATTCCGAGATACCATGATATTTGATTGATGTTGTAGAGACAGGTCTGAGACCTGTCTCTAGTGGTTTAATTATTTTATTTTCTGAGACAGGTCTGAGACCTGTCTCTACGGAATTCGTTTTATACGATTTAATTGGATAATCAATCACCATTATTAAATGCAAATGATTGGGCATTATAATATTATAATCTAATTGTAAATTCGAATAATGATTCGGTAAATCTAAAATACATTTTTCAACAATTTTGCCGGCTTCATTCAATATCATTGTTCCCTTTTCTACCTTCCCAAATAAATTCAAACGATTGTGGGTGCAAATCGTAATAAAATAATATCCGCCTCTTGAATAATCATATTCCGGCAAACGGGTGGATTCAATTCGGTATGTATCTTTGAATTTGGACATAATATTATTATTTTTCCCTGTAGAGACAGGTCTCAGACCTGTCTCTACAACATCCTATCCTCCCTCCACTATCTTTATTTCTTCTTCGGTTAGTCCGTAGAGTTGGTAAACGAGTTGGTCGATTTTCTTGTCGGTATAGGCGATTCGGGCTTTGAGATGCTCTTTCTGCTCGGGTAATGTTGCTTTCTGCAAG
>MHAC01000030.1:45374-53508 GCA_001804565.1 Ignavibacteria bacterium GWF2_33_9
TCAGTTGGAGCATTTTTTCTACCAGACGAACCATTTCGGCTTCGGTGTTTGGGGTTGGGGGTTCGGGGATAGGTATTTTAGAACTTGTTGGATTATCAAATTGCATTGTTCTAATTGCGTTTGCAAATATAAATTTGTAAGAATACCAACTAATTAAATGCGAATTTATAATTGCTAACAAATAATTTGAAGGTAAATTCGAAATATTTGTAAGTTGATTTATAGTATCGACTAATACATACTTACTTTTATCATATTCTTTTGAAAGAGTACCAATTATTTTTAAATGAGGAATTGGATTCATGATATGTGCAACTAATCTTTGTACGAGAATTGAATTCACTTTGATATATGCTTTATTATCTTTTATAATTTCTTTCTTAAGTTTTCCTTTTACATTATTATCACTACTATACCTAATTATTTGCTTACCACCTAATACGAAATATTCACCGAAATCATTAATTTCTTTTTGATATATAGCTCCTCTTTGATTTACAACAAAATCATTCAAACTCTTTAATTGTTTTTTAATCTTTTTTCCGATTTTTATTTCTTGCTCAGAAACACCATTTAAAATAAACTCAAACTCATTGCATAATTGTTTTTCAATAAATCCAATTGATGTTATTGATTCATTATTTCTTATGAAAGATTCAAAAACATTGCTATTACTTTCTTTTTGGGATAAATAAATTGACATTTCTAATTTTACTTCTTTCCATACTTTGGAACAATCAACAATACCAAAAATATCAGGAAGTAAAATATCACGAGTCTTCGACCAGTTAGAAGCATAAGTAAATGATTTTGGTATTATAAAACCATTATAACCTTGAGATTTCATCAATTGTTTCGATAATATCAAAAATAATGCAGCGGTATCAGTATTTCCAATTGGAAATTTCTTTTGTAAATATGTTGTTGATGCTTTATCTAATTCGGCTCCATAGGGCGGATTTCCAATAACCACATCAAAACCCGAATCCCCAGCCCCGAACACCGAAGGAAAAGCACTTTCCCAATTGAAAGGTTTCACCTTCTTTTCCATCCCCGGCTCGAAATCTATTTGGCTGTCGTAAAAATCAATATCAATCAGCGAATTTCCGCATTTTATATTATCGTCCAGAGTTGGCAGTACTCTTTCCTTAAAGATTTTCAACTGCTGATTGATGGATGCTTCGGTTTCGCCTTCCATACACTTCAGCAACAGGGAAAGTTTGGTTACTTCCACTGCGTTCACGTCCAAATCCACACCGTAAATATTATTCAGAAGTATTCTCTTTTTCTCGGCAGTTGTTAGGTTTCCGTCCGGCTGTAGAACTTTTGACTTTCCCTGCTTAGTGTAATAATCTTTATGCCAATCGAGCAGAAACTGATAAGCACCAATTAAGAATGAACCGCTACCGCAAGCCGGGTCGCAGATTTTAATTTTGCTGACTTCATTCGGGGTTGTATCCCCTAAAAGTTTCCCGACAGTATTCTTCACAATATAATCCACTATATACTGAGGAGTATAATAAACCCCTCCTGCTTTGCGGACTTCCGGCTTATATTCAATTTCAGCTTTGTGATATTTTCCAATAGTTATGGTCTTTCCCAAAAACTGCTCGTAAGCACTTCCCAAGATTTCAACGGAAAGAACAGAAAATTCATAAGGACAATTCGGATAATAAAGGTCATTGATAATTGTTTTGATAGTCTTATTATCAATATTAATCTTTTCGCAAACCGAATCTTTCTTGAAATCGAAAAGACCGGAATTGTACTTTATGTCTGCTTCACGAAATATAGTGAAAAGATTACGGTAAAAATCACCTGAATTTAAACAAGATTGCAAACTTCCATAAATTTCGACTTTTCTGTCTTCTGCAATGCGAAGGAAAATTAATCTATCAATTGTTTGCTGTACCGCAAAGTTAAGTTCATCCTCGTTGAGTTCTTTATTTTGTTTGGAAATTGATTCTGCCAGAAGAGTTCTCCAGCGGTCAAGCGAAATAAGAAATTCTTTATCAACAGTTTGAGTTCCGGTTTTATCTTTATTACCTGAAATAAAATTATCGAAACTTCCTTTGAGAACATTCTCTTTTGCAAATGTATTCCAAATAAAATCAAATTCTTTAACGTAATCTTTATAAGTAAAATACTTGACACGAGCAACAGCCGCATTATCATTTGGATTTGGCTTTTTAGTACAATCATAAATAGCAAATTCTTCAAAATCTGTAACGATACTTACAGAAAGTTTAGCACTCCAACCATAACGACGAACCTGATAAGCCGGTTCAATATTTTCTTTAATTCCAACAGAAGGTTTCTTTGCCTCCACGAAAAAGAGACGTTTGCCTCCGGACAAGCGGAAAGAATAATCCGGTGCTTTGGTTTGCCCACTTACTTTTACTTTATCCTCGTGAATGACTTCACGGTAAGCTTCAGCGTGACCTTGGGAATTGTCAATATCCCAGCCGAGAGCTTTGAAGAATGGGTCGATAAAATCACGACGAGTTTGAGTTTCATTATATTCGCTATTCATATAGCTAGCGTGTTGCTCTTCGAAGCGTTGAACGAGAGCAGAAATGCGAGAGAGAGCATCTTCTTTTGAAATCATAAGATATTGCGGTTTATGAAATTGCAAATTAAGAAAATCTCTTTACATAATTACTTTAGAAATAAAAATGCAACCTCTAATATTTCTTGAGCTTATTCCAGAGCTTCTTTAGGCGCTCCAGAATTTTACCTTCCTTGCCTTCGGTGGTAGGTTTGTAAAATTGAGAGGGGGTGAAATTCTGTGGGAAATAATTCTCCTGCACGAAGTGACCGGGGTAATCGTGGGGATATTTGTAATCTTGTCCATAGCCCTCCTGCTTCATAAGTTTGGTCGGGGCATTACGCAGGTGGAGCGGCGGCAGTAAATTCGGATTGTTTTCCACTGCACTTTTTGCCTTCATCAGTGCCGCATAAGACGCATTGGACTTTGCGCAACTCGCCAGGAATGTAACACCGTGGGCAAGCATAATTTGAGCTTCGGGCAGACCAATCATCTGCACTGCCTGAAATACCGACACAGCCACAGTGAGAGCCATCGGTTCGGCATTGCTCACGTCCTCGCTGGCAAAAATCACCATACGCCGAGCAATAAAGAGCGGGTCCTCGCCTGCCTCCAGCATCTTAGCCAGCCAAAGCATTGCCGCATCCGGGTCAGAACCACGCAGCGACTTGATGAAAGCGGAAACAGTATCGTAATGATTCTCACCCTTTTTGTCATAACTCACAATTTTGCGATGAACTGCTTTTTTGATAATTGCTTCATTAATTTGCACAATCTCAGAATCCTTCTTCATTGCAATTTTGAAGGAATTTTCGAGCAAATTCAGTGCAGTTCGTGCATCACCGGCAGAAAGCCTGTGGAATACGGAATAATCATCAATTTCAATTTTATACTTAGATAGCTGTTCATCCTGAGCGATAGTCCGTTGAATCAATTCAGTAATATTATCTTCTTCCAAAGGTTTCAGATGATACACCTGCATACGGCTGATGAGAGCGGGATTCACCTCGAAAGAAGGATTTTCTGTAGTAGCACCAATCAGAGTGAGCAAACCTGTTTCCACACTGTGCAGTAACGCATCCTGCTGCGACTTATTGAACCGATGAATTTCATCGATGAAAAGAATTGTTTTCTTGCCGAGTTGATTATTATACTCAGCTTTATGAATGATTTCACGAATTTCCTTCACGCCGGATTCCACTGCGGAAATACGAATAAATTCCGATTGCAATTCATTAGCCAGAGCGTAAGCCAAAGTAGTTTTACCGCATCCCGGAGGTCCCCAGAAAAGTACAGAGGGCATCGAGCCTTCCTCAATCATTTTGCGTAGGGGTGAATTTTCTCCGATTACATCATCTTGTCCTAAGATATCGTTAATATAATGCGGACGCATCCTTTCAGCCAAAGGTGCATTCGGATTAGATTTCTGAGGGTTGTTATGTGTAAATAGACGGTCCATAGGAATTAATAGACTTCGTCATGAGAGCCAATAGTTTCAAGCAAAATTACTTGAAATATGCCTTCAGCAGTCGGATAATTATAAAAAATTTTATTAATGATTCGATATTCGTAAGTTAAACTACAAGCAAAGGAACCGGATAATTTTCCTTTTAAAGGATGACTTTTAAGTTTTGAATTGAATGGTTCTGTTGATAATAATTCAAGTGTTTTTCGAAAATCAGGAATAAAATCCGGATGACTCTTAAGAAGTTTCCTTGCTTTTTTCTCAAAAGCTGAAGATTTAATTAATAAGAAACTCATTTCAATATATCGATAAGTATATCATCAACGGATTGAGGTTTAATCGTACCCGCTGAATATTCCTGATTTGCATCATGAATTTCTATGGCTAAAGTATTTCTTTTTCTTTCAATAATTTGCATTTGAATAAGATGAGATATTTCATCTTGTTCATCTAAAGGGAGTGCTTCAATAGCATCTAAAATTTCAGAATATTCCATTATCTTACTCTTTTTTATATATACAAATATACGAAAAATCTAATCAATTATTTTCCTATAATCTTTCAATAGAGAAATACCTTTGCATTCTGAGAGTGCTCCAAAAATGTTTCTTTTATCTATATTATATTTTCGTTTGGTAATCTCATTAGTACATCAAAATTAATATATTTAGTTTATTACCAACTTTATTTCTTTCTCTTAGGTTTAGCTTGATTAACTTTTTTAGTACCAATTTGCGGAGCAGGTTTCTTCTGTCCGGGAACTGTTCTGCCCTGTTTTGCAGCTATTTCCTGAGCTTCACGCATTTTTTTAGCAAGCCAGCCTTCTTTCTTAGGAGCCTTTTTCAATTCTTCCAAAGTTGGCTGATATTTCGAGAATTTATTGATATAAATCTGCATCAAAATACTTACTAAATTGAATGTGAAATAATATAGGTTCAAACCAGATGGCAAACTATTGAAGAGCAAAGTAAGCATAACCGGCATAACATAAACCATAGCCTTTTGGCGTGGGTCAGTTATTGTCTGCTTTTGTTGAATGAACATAGTTGCACCCATCAGCAAAGCCAATCCGGAAAGGGATTTGATTCCCATAAATGAAAAGCCGAAGTTAATTATTGTGTCGGGTACCGACAAGTCATTTATCCAAAGCAAAAATGGCGCCTGTCGCAATTCAATTGCAGAACGTAGTACTGACCATAGTGCATAAAGAATTGGCATTTGCAAAAGCAGAGGTAAACATCCGCCAGCCGGATTTATGCCATATTGCTGATAAATCTTCATAGTTTCTTGCTGCTGCTTAGTCATGTCATCTTTATATTTCTCACGAGCTTCAGCAACAAGCGGAGCAACGAGTTTCATCTTCTTTGCGGAACGCATCTGTCCGATTGAAAGCGGATAAAGAAGGAATTTGATAAGAATCGCAAACAGGATAATAGAAATTCCATAATTATGGATAAATTTATGTATCAAATTGAAAATTGGAAGCATAAAATATTCGCCAATTTGACGAATACCATATTTCCATCCTAAATCAACAAGACCTTGCAAGCCATATTCTTTTGCAATTTTATAATCCAGAGGACCTACATAAATATTGAAGAATTTTTCGCTTCTGCCACCATCATACGGAATTCTGAATTCAACGGTATATACATTGGTTTTACCTTCATTTTTATGTAAGAGAGATTTGCCGGATAAGTCCACAGTGCCATCGAATGATTTATAGGGACTTGGTATAATTGCTGCAGTGAAGTATTTAGATTTCACTCCTGCAAAGTCAATCAAACCAGTGTAACTTTCCTGCACTCCATCTTCGTCAGCCGAAAGATCATCCAAATCTCCATTCATCGATACTTCTGCATAAGATGAATTGGATTCGTCAACACTATTTTGTTCCTGTGGGGTTAATCCATTCTCCCATACAAGTTTATAACCACGCTGAGGGATATATTCTTCCATATTTTCAAGAATGATATCTTCACGGAATTGATAAGAACTACCATAAATTACAATGTTTTTAATAATACGTGAATCTGAATCAACCTGCAGAATAAAAGGTATCAACAATGAATCTTTAGGACCTAATTTAACACTTCCCTGATTGAAATCTGTAGTGAAGTATAAATCACGTGTGTCAATAATCTGACCTTGATTTGTACGGAAAGTGATAAATAATTCACCATTTTTATTATTTATTAATTGAGTAGGTGTTTTATCCCATTTTTTATAATTTTTCAACACAAAACGCTTGATAGAAGCACCTTTGTTGAGAAATTGGATTTTTGTAAGCTCAGTTTCTACTGTAATCAAATTTCTTGTTCCTTCAGCAAATGAAGCAAAAGGACCAAATTTGGTTAATTTTTCCAAGTCACTTTTATTTTGTAAAGTTAAAGTAGAATCGGAACCAACAGGAGTACTATCTTTCTGAGTGTCTTGATTATTAAGGTTCTTTGTTGTATCGGTTGTTGTGCTGTCAGTAAGTTCAGTTTTATATTTCTCCTGTTCAGGAACAGGTTTAACCGAAACTGACATATAAATCATCCAACCAATTACGATAGCTGAAATTAAAACGAGCGCTAATATACTTTTTCTGTCCATTTATACGAATACCTTATATTTCAATATATTTAAATTAAGAGAATACAAAATTAAAGAACTTCAAAATTAAGCATAAATTATATTATAAATGTTAATAATATTTTATTTTCCCTTATTGAATTTCTTAAATTTGAATTTTGGTAATTCTTCGGGTACAGGATCGAAACCACCTCGATTAAGGGGATGGCAGCGAGAAATTCGCTTTATACCAAGCCATCCTCCACGAAGTGCACCAAATCGCTTTATTGCTTCGAGAGAATACTCCGAGCAAGTCGGATGAAAACGGCAGGAAGGCGGGAAAAGCGGGGAAATAAATTTCCTGTAAAACTTGATAATATAGATTAAAAAGTACTTCACAATTCTTGCATTTTTTTGGGTAAATTTGCCTTGCAAAACTTAAGTAATGCTTGTGAAAGAATCTTATCAATTTCACTCAAATGAATTTGATTTGTTTTTGTAATTTTTTCACCTTTATAATTTACTAAAATTGTGCAGACGCTTTGTAAATTGAATTGATTTGCAAGTAAAGGTATATTTTTCCATAAAGATTCACGGATTAATCTTTTGATGCGATTGCGGACTACAGCCTTTTTGAAGATTTTTTTCGGAACGGAAATACCAAAGTAAATTGTATCTTCTTCAGGTACTTTTCCTTTGATAAGCAAGTCATTATTTCTGGAAGATATAAACAATAAAACAGGTCCGAGACGAGCATGTGCGCTAATCTCATAGGCCTTCTTAAAAGAATTAAAGCCCTTTAAAGGGCTTAAATTCGGCGAATCCATTTTTATTTTCCTAAATTAAAAATGTTTTGGTTCGTCGCTGACAGACAATTTAAAACGACCTTTAGCACGGCGTGAAGCCAATACTTTACGACCATTTTTAGTAGCCATTCTCGACCTGAAACCATGTTTGTTTCTTCTTTTTCTGTTACTTGGCTGGAATGTCCTTTTCATCTTTATTACCTGTTTTAATCATTTTCATTTTAATCGAACTACAAATTTAAGAAAATTAAATGAATTAATATTTAAGTTGCAATACTTTTTTTGTTTTTTTTATAACTTTATTAATCAATCTTTTCATCATTTAGTAAGTCTTCGGGATTTGACGTCTGAATTTCACCTTGAGTATGCTTCACAATCTTTGCTTCGAAAAGGAAAATCAATTCCTGAGCAATTGTGCGAATCTGACTTGAGATAAAGGTCAAATTTTTGGATACATCCATCAAAAGACAAGCATTGTCAATTTTTTCAGGATTTTCCTTCATTGCTTCACGAAGTCTTGCCAAGGTTAGCTGATGCATTGCTTTCATTTTTGCTTCTTGTTCAATTAACTCATCGGAATTTTGTGAATCCAACAGCATCAAATTATCCATAATATAAGCAAAAGAACTGTTTACCAATTCGCTGCTTTCTTTAATTTTGGTTGTATTGAGAAGCAGCATGTCCACATCAGAAATTTTTACATTCATAGCAATTTCTGAAGCTAAATCCCCAATTATTTCGAAGTAATCGTTGATTGAG
>MHAC01000030.1:53538-55443 GCA_001804565.1 Ignavibacteria bacterium GWF2_33_9
GCTGATGTAAAGCAAATATCTTCATACATTGCTTATCAATTTTAATATCTAGTTTATCCACCTTTCTTTCCAAATCTGTAACAATTTCGGCAAGTTTCAAATTATTATCGAAGAGTGAATTCATTGCAAATTCGATTTGCTGCTGCACAAGAGTTCCCATTTTAATAACTCTATGGCGTAACTTTGCCAATTCTAAATCGAATACTTTAAGTGTATGTTCATTTTTTTCGAAATCTAACATTTTATTTTTCCTTAATTTACAAAATTATATAATATACAGTAAAATCAACCAAAACGACCGGTAACATAATCTTCAGTTTGTCTTTTTGTCGGACTCGTAAAGATTTTACGTGTCTTGTCGTATTCAATTAATTCACCCAGATAAAAGAAAGCAGTGAAATCGCTAACTCGTGCAGCCTGCTGCATATTGTGTGTAACAATAACAATTGTATAGTTTGCCTTGAGTTCATTAATCAATTCTTCTATCTTGGAAGTAGAAATCGGATCCAGTGCACTAGCAGGTTCGTCCATGAGCAAAATATCGGGATTCACTGCCAGACTGCGAGCAATACAAACACGTTGCTGCTGCCCACCTGAAAGACTGAATGCGGAATATTTGAGCCTGTCCTTAACTTCATCCCAAATAGCAGCTCTCTGTAAGCTTTCTTCCACGATTTGGTCGAGTGCTTTTTTATCACGTATCCCATTCACACGTGGTCCGTATGCAATATTATCATAAATGGATTTTGGAAAAGGATTCGACTTTTGGAATACCATTCCAACTTTTTTACGAAGTTGAACTACATCCAGATTTTTATGGTAAACATTCACTCCATCAATTTCCACATTTCCTGTTATTTTCACCCCGTCAATCAAATCATTCATACGATTGAGAGTTCGCAGAAAAGTAGATTTTCCGCAACCGGAAGGACCTATAAATGCAGTTACCTGTTTTTCAGGAATATCTAGGGTTATATCTTTCAGAGCCTGTTTTGCTCCGTAATATAAGTTTAAATCTTCAATTTTAATTTTTGTATCTTTCATTTTTCTTTTAAATTTAATTATACTGTCTCATTTTAGAACGAATTTTGGAACGTAAGAAAATTGCCGAAAAGTTCAACGCAAATGTAAGCATTAGAAGTACTAATGTAGTAGCATACTGATATGGTTTCGTTAGTTCCACATTCGTGGATTGAGTGGTAAGCACGTAAATATGGTAACCTAATTCCATAAATTGTGACGAAAGTGAATTTGGCAAATCAGGCAAAAAATATGCAGCACCGGTAAAAAGAATTGGTGCTACTTCCCCTGCTCCACGGCTCACAGCCAAAATTGCACCGGTGAGAATACCCGTGATTGAACCCGGTAGAACAACTTTCAATATTGTTCCGAATTTTGTTGCTCCAAGTGCCAAACTAGCCTCTCTTAATTCCCTTGGTACTGTTTTTATTGCTTCTTCAACAGATACAATCACAACCGGTAATGTCAGAAGGGCCATGGTCAGAGCTGCCCAAATCAGTGCAGGTTGTCCCCAATGCGGACGAGTCCTTTCCTTGAAAAATTGCAATACTTCAGCTTTAGCCAAAGAATTATCATTATACATTTCTTCCATTATACTAGTTAGTGCAATTTTATCCTGCCAATATTCCTTATCAGCATTTTCTAAAAGAGATCTTATTTCTGAATAATTGGCTTTGCCATCATCAGCAAAAGGTGACTTGGAAGAATCAAAAATTGTCTCCATTTTGCTAAGTTTATTATTCGCTTCCATCGTGTCCATTTGTTTGCCGACAACTCCAATGAAAAAACCTAATCCGAATAATCCGAACACGATAGCTGGAACACCGGCTAATGTATTCACAGCAAAGCGTATAAATCTAGCTATAATCGAGTTTTGTTTAGCAT
>MHAC01000031.1:0-31756 GCA_001804565.1 Ignavibacteria bacterium GWF2_33_9
ATTGAAGGTCGTACAATTTGTGCTTTGGGTGATGCTGCTGCATGGCCTGTGAGGGGATTTGTAACCAAATTCCGCAGTGAATTCGAAGCAAAAGTGAAACCAAGCCGCAGCTTTGTTGCGCCGAATGTAGTTCACGGAAAAAGAAGTACAGCCGATACACTTGTTTTTTGATATAAAAAAAATTATGGTAGTTTTTGCTGACCAAAATATTCCTTATTTACGAGAAGCCTTAGATGGAAAGGTTGACGTAAGGATTGCAGGCAAAAACGAATTTTCAAAAGAAAATTTAATAAAAAATAATGTAAAAGCACTATTTATCCGCTCTACGGTGAAAGTTTTCCGTGAGTTGGTGGAAGGTACTCCCGTTGAATTCATAGCTACTGCAACTTCAGGTACTGACCATATTGACACTGAATATCTGGATAGCATTTCCCTTTCTTATTTTTCTGCTCCCGGAAGTAATGCTAATTCCGTTGCCGAATTTGTTATTTTTTCCATTTTGAAATGGAATTTACTAACAGAATATGATTTATCTCAAAATAAGATTGGTATTATAGGTTTTGGTAACATTGGGAAGCTGGTTGCACAGTATTCGTATCTGATGGGATTTAAAGTTTTAGTGAATGATCCGCCACTGGAAAAAGAAGGTTATGTTTATCCTGATTACGTTACACGTGCAAGTCTGGATAAAATCTTCGAATCATGCGACGTAATCACAAATCATGTGCCATTGACTTATACAGGTGAATTTCCCACTTTCCATTTAATCAATGAAGTTTTGCTGTCCAAAATTAAACAAGACAGTTTATTTATTCATACTTCAAGAGGTGGAGTAGTGGCTGAGGAAGCTCTCACTTCACTATTAGAAGAAAATCGGATACACCTTTCCATTGATGTTTGGGAACATGAACCTATTTTCAATTCATATTTAGCAAAAAATGCCCTTTTGGCTTTACCTCATCTTTCCGGATATAGTTATGATGGTAAATTGAAAGGTGCATTAACCTGTCTGAATCACTTCAAAAATCATTTCGGGATCGACCCTGAAACATCATTCATCGAAAAGTTGATTGAAGATAATCGCAGAGTGAAACTGAATTTCCAGGCACCCATATCAATTTTTAAACTTTTACGTTCCCGCCGATTCTTCGAAACTGATGTGCATTCTTTTCTGGAATTTGTGGACATGCAAGATGATGAAAAGGAGAAAGCTTTTTTGGAATTAAGAAGAAATTATCCCAAACGCAGGGAAACTCTTTACTGTGATTTTTTATAATTAAACGGAATTAGTATGCAAATGACTAAGAAAAAATACGGATGTATGAAGAGATTTTGGGATATTATGTTTTTCGGGGGGATAATTGGCACAGCATCTTTTCTAATAGCAATGATTGCAATATTGTTTTATCCAAAACCAATGGAAAGTTTGCCAATGACCTTAATGGGTCTGGTTTTTTACGGAGTAATTCCTGGAGGATTAGGCTGGTATTTCCGTAAGAAATTTGCAAAGGCAGAAGATGAATATAAGAATATGCTCATCCAAAGAGCAATTTATACTCTTGCAAAAGCGAATAAAGGAATTGTAAAAATCAGTGACCTTGCTTTCTCTCTAAGTATTCCTTACGATGAAGCAAAAGAATTGCTATCCGGTCCCTCCATTGCAGGAATGGCACAAGCAGAAATTGACGAAGATGGTTTTGTTTATTTTGTTTTCCCGGAATTAAAGGATTAATTTTAAAGTATTAAATTATACTTTTTTCTTCCAATTAATAAATGAACGCAGCAGTTTTTCCATCTGTTTATCAGATTGAATCATATAGTCTCCGCTGCCGGTATTTTCCGAAATTTTGCTTTGTTCTTCAGGTTTAGAGAAAAGCAATGTAATTGCATAAGTAATCAGGATAGAAAACTCCAGTCCCAAAGCAAAAAACACCAAAGATGGTTCAGATGCAGGAATGAATTTCAAACCACGCAAACCAATAATGATAATAAGAAATGCAGCACCGATATACACAATAGATAGAATTGCATTGGCATATCTTTCTGTAAAGTGATTAGTGAGGTAAAGACCGATGCCACGTAAAGGATGGATAAATCTGTACAAACCGCTATTAGCCTCCCATTCAACAGCCTTTATTACTGCAAAGATATCATCACGAGTCATGTTCAATTCTTTTTCAAGTTCGTAAACTTTATTCAAATCAGCATTACTCAATTCCTCCCTAATTCCTTCCGGTTCACCCTGGAAATATTCACCATTCCGGATATAATAAATTCTATCAAGTGAAATAATAACCTCTCTTTCGATTTTTTGCCGAAAGTATCCATATTTGGATGGTAATAGAGTTGTAATTAAAATGCTTATAATTATTGAAAAGAAAATTATGAAGGCGAAGAGTGCAAGAACAGGATTGAACCAAAAGCGGACAGGATTATTCGTATCCTTATAAAGATCAACAGCCCAATTATTCCAGTAAGAAATCTTTCTGATTTTATATTGCCATTCATTTCGACCAGCAGTAATATAGGATTGTATATTTTTAATACTTTTATCTTCATCACGGTCCACAGCACGTTCATCACCGGTAACATTGAATACTTCACCACGTAAACCATTTACTACAACATATTCTATGGCTTCAGTTCCAATTGGAAAAGTGATAATTACACTGATTAAGAAAATAAGGAAAAATACACCGTTTTGCAATCCGGTTGTATTCTGTATATCTTTTATTCTTTTTTTTGCCACTTTAATTTCTTTGCTATGAATTATTTTACAAATATAATAAATTCAGTCAAATAATGATTATTTATTTTTAAGAACCTGTACAGAAATGCCAAATTTCCATTCATTCCATTTTTCATTTTGAACTATTGACATAATTGGAACAGTGCTGAAAAGTTTAAGAGAAGAATAGTACCCTAATCCAAGACTGAAATCATAAATAACAAATAGTTCGGGAATCATTATGAAATTATTATACTTCCCTACAATGCCGTTAGTAATTGTTCTTTCTGTGGAACCATCAAGATAAGTTTCGGTGGAAGGTGCTAAAATTTTTTCTGAATGATTTGCATTAGAATTGAGTTTATAATTTAAATAAAATTTAGCACCAAGAGAAAAATGAGTACTGAAAAGCCTATACTTTGCACCCATAGAAGTATTAAGGTAAAGCCTGGATTCATCCATTTGATATTTATATTTCGATGTGTAATCTACTACACCGTCAGAACGAGGGACCTCAATTGTTGTTGAGAAATTTGAGGAATTATAACTAATACCCAATCCTCCAAGCAAAGCCAAACTTCCTGTTTGCCAATATTCAGCCTGAATACCGGCATCAATGAAATGACCTGAGCCTGCTTTATAGTTGCAGCAAGGAATATAATCCTCCAAAAAAGAAAATGAACCTGTTGTAGCTATTTCCCCAAGAGATACATTTCCGCCGATGAATAATTTTGGATGAACAAAAGGTAATCTTGAGGAATACTGCCAGTCAAATCCCTGAGCGAATACTGAATGGGAAAATGCAATGAAACTAATGATAAAGATTATTTTTTTCATTTCATTATCAGTATTTTATAATTGAAAAAAGTAACATCATTAATTCTAGCACGCAAGTAATACACGCCGAAATTTAAGTCACTCAAGTCGAATGCTTTCTCATTTTCGCCAACAGAAAATTCAATATCTTCAGTTGTCATAACTCTCATGCCAAACGTATCAAATATATCAAATGAAAGGTTTGCTTTTTCTGATAAATCAAATTTGAATTTCACATTTCCTGATGCCGGATTAGGATATACCAATCCGGAAATAATAAATTGAGGAAATGCCTTCAAATCAATACCGCAAATTGAATCAATTATGAATACACCATTATGTATTGAAGATTCCGGCATAAGTAATGCAAAATGGCAAATTTCATTACTGAATCTAGGATTAGAAAAAGCGAGTTCTGTACTTTTGGAATCACCCAAAAAAGCTTTAAATTGTAAATTAATTAAAATAGGATTTCGGGAAAATCGGGATTGAGGATTTTTCTTAATCTTAACGAATAATTTTCCATCCTGGAATTCTTTTACCTGAACCGGTTCAATAAGTGGTTGAGTTGTTGCTGTATTTTCAATGGAAAATCCAACGTAGTGAACCAAGGAACGGTTATAAAACAAAGTGTCTGAAAACTCATTTGCATGCACAATATTTGAATCAACCCGAATAGGGATATTAACAATTGAGCCGGGTTTACCATAAATAGTGTCAATTTTAATGCTTCCAAATGGAGGATATGCAGATAATCCTTTCAACTTAATTTTTTTAGGTGAATCTTTCGAATTTGAATAAATATATAAATCTGCATTATATGATTGTGCAACCGTAGGTTCAAATTTGATGTTTATACCTTTAGAACCAGAAGGAGAAATAGTTAATTCAGGATTATATGTAGAAAATGCTTGTATAGGTGTTTGATTTTCAATATTGATTTTACTAATGCGTAGTGTATCATTCCCGATATTATGCAGTACTACAAGTGAATCTTTTGAAGATTCGCAATAAGGCATATAAATATATAGGTTACCAAAATTAATTGAGTCGCTGAGTAATTGTAAAATCGGTTCAACTGCCTTGCCAACAACGTAAAAAGTTCTGACTTTTGCATCATTTGGAGGGAAAAGTATATTTCGTCTCGATTTATCGAAAATGTCGCTTTCAAGATTATATTGATAATTAAAATATCCTAGTTCACTTGGAGTGATATCCACTGTGAAACTATCAATTTCGCTTGGGGACAAATCCTGCAAAGAAGTTAATTTCTTCACTATTGAGTAATCAAACTGATATAAATCTGAACTCATTTTTTCTGAAATTGTACCAAAAGGAAGATTTCCTTTATTTCTTACTATTGCTTTCAACCGAAAAGGAGCATTGAGTGGATGAGTCCCAACATAAATCGTATCCCCGGAAATCGTGAAATTTTCATTTACTGCTTCAATATATAATTCTTGCTTTACTCCCAGACCTATGGCTATCACTGAAGCGGTTTGAATGGAATCGGGATAAGTATCGGGAAATGGTTTATAAGTTAATTCCACCCTGCCTGTATCAGTTCTCGTATCATAAGGACGATAGGATAAAACCCAATCAATTTCATCATATTTTTTTCGGAAAATCGGATTAACACTAAAAATTTCTGCTGAAATTTCCCTGGGAGTGAGTTGCTGAGAAAGTAAAGTATAATTTTGATTAATTATCGCAATACTATCCAAAAATGTACTTTTAACTTTCCAATTAATAGCCTGTGCATCAGGAGGATTTACGTAACAGGAATCAAAGCGTAAAGTATCTTCATATCCATCAATGTACTTTAGTGTTTTTTTGCATCGAAGCTGAAAATATTCATGCGCAATCGTATCATTATCATTCATCAGCCCCAATTCCAGATTTGCATGGTACCAACCGGTAGGGTAAATGACAATATTTGGATTTGCTGTATATTTAATTGAAATTTCTTTTGATGTATTTTCGGGTACTAAAAAAGGGAACTGAGAAGTAGCCGTAAAGGAACGAAATTCATCGCTTATGGCCTGTAACGGGGAGATTTCAATAGAAAATGAAGGTTTTGAAGCCGTAACAGGTATTGAAGAATTCGTATTATTCATTAAAATAAAATCTGAAAATATTGAATCTCCTACAAAACATGGTCCGAAATTAATATCTAGCGATTGCGGATAAGTTTGAGAATATATTTTGCTTTCTTCTTGCCCTAAAAGCAAATTTTGAGCAAAAAACAAAATGAAAAGTAATATGAAATTTTTCTTAATCAATAATCGAGAATAAATTTTTATACAAAATTAAGCTATTAAAATCAATTTTAAAACGTCTATTACCAATAATTCCTTTAAATATATAATATATTTTCATATTTCAGGAAATTACAAATTAAAAAAATCGGGAAATGAAAAAACTTTTATACATACTTGCACTATGCCTTTTTGCCTTTAATTCACATTCCGATGCACAGGTTTTCGGCAGACAAATCCTTTTAAAAGGTGCAGTTACTGATAGTTACGACGGCAAACCTGTTGCAGTAGAAATCAGAATAGAAGACGAAAAAGGTAAATATTTCAAAATTCAGTCAAATTCACTTACAGGGAATTATGAACAAATCCTCGAAGCTGACAAAAATTATAAAATTCGACTGAATGCCAAAAATATTCTGCCAACTTATTTTGATGTTAAAACTGACACAACTTCAAATTATGGAGAACAGGAGCAAAACTTTTTCGTTACAAAATTAGAAAAAGGAAGAGCTGTGCAATGTTTTGATTTATTCCCCACAGGAGAATCGAATTTAAATTCAGAAGTACAAAATATTTTCGACGAAATGAACTTGAATATGCGTTTCAACCGCAGTGTAAGTTTTTACTTCGAAGTGACTTCTGATGATTCCTGGGAGCAATTCACAAAGATTACAACTAAGAAAGTTAAAAAGAATACAGTTACAGAAAAAACACTTGACGAAAATGCGTATAATGATTTGCAGCAAAAAAGATTCGAAACTTTGCAAAGTAAATTGGGTGACCTTACTAAATTTACCGATAGAATAGAAGTGCGCAAAGCCAGTAAGGAAAATGAGAAGGGTGCAGACAAACATCCTAAAGACTGTGATGTGATTTTACGTGTTAAGGATTTTCAAGACAATATGAAATAAGATATGAAATTTAAACATTTTCTTTCAGCATTTTTACTATTTATTTTTGCAACACTTTCCAATTCTCAGATGCTCCCCGAAGAAGTTGAGCCGGAGGTTAGCTCTGATTCACTGACAATACAGCAGAAAGTGACTGACACAATTTATTTCCATTATGAATTTCATCCAGGCGATACTTTGGTTTATGTTGTACATACTAATGACAGTTTAATCCATAATTTTGACGAACCAATCAAAAAGCAGCGTGAAGAAAAAATCATGATCACATGCGATTCAGTTGATTCAATTGGGAATTTCCATTTAATATATCAAACTTTATCTTTATTGCAGAAAGAATGGAAAGATAGTAAGGATACTGTAGAGCGGACTTCATCTCCTTGGATTGGTAGAAAAATGAAACTTGTGATTGATTCACTTGGCAATAGGTTACAGTCAATTAGTTTGGACTCAATGCATATTGCCGCAAGTCTTGGAGGCTCCTTCCAGCCTTATCTCTTTTTCCCAATACAAAATAGTTCATCGGAACTTGGTAAATCCTGGCTAGTGCAATCGAGTGATACTTTGGTGGAAAATGCTTTTCCTCCTGCAAAAATTACACAAACATCACTTTTCCGTGCAAAAGAAAAAATAATTATACCTCAGGATACAGTTTCTTTTATTTCGTTTGTTAAAACTGCTAAAGGAATATATGGTTTCCAAACCAACGATATATCAGTGTCTGTTCAAAATGTAATGAATATTTATGGTGAATTGCAAATCAGCTTAAAATTCTTTGTGCCAAGTGTGTATTTCGTAACACAAGAGGAAAAATTGCTTTTCATTATGGATGATGGATCGAAAATACCAGCATGGCATTACTCTACAACCACTTTTGAATTACAAACATTAAGTCGTTTCTCTGAAAATCAGAACAAAAAAGAAAAGAATAAAAATAACAAGAAGAAGTAAGACTGCATATTGTTATTTGGTAAAGTTCTAATATTCAATTTGTGTGTGAAGTGCAATATCTTCCAATATAGAACTTACACGCAGACATGCCGGTAATTCTCCTTCGAAAACAATAGCTTTTCCTTTTTCATGTGCCTCGTAAGCTAACGATTCTGCATGTTGTGTAGAGCAGGATAATGCCTTGATAAGTTGAGAGATTACTTCTTCGAATGTGTGCCAATCATCATTGAACATAATGACCTTTGCAGGAATTGTAGTAACATTTTCAGTAATAACTTCCTCAAGTTCACGAGTTTCAGGCGTTAATTCCCCATCAGAGACTATATTACAGGGATATTTTGATGACAATTCAGTCAATTTATTATTTTCAATATTAAATTAAATAATTCTAAAAATTCAAAAATAAGAAAACATTACTTAAATTTGAAAAAATATTAAAATTAAATTAACAAAAATTGATAAAAATTCCTTCAGCATTAATAGTATTGTTGTTTATTTCGGAAATCTTGCAGATATTCCAGATATTTGCAATTGCAGGTTATGGCTTTGCCCTGGTTGATTTAATCATTCTTTTAATTTTTACTTCTGCATTTTATCAGTTTGTTTTTCAAAAGAAAAAATTTGCATTACCCGATAAAAAAGTATTTTGGTCGATAGCCGGACTTTTATTTGCCAGCATTTTTTCATTAATTGGTCTTCTTTCATGGGGAGCAGGTTCAGATGCAATCATTCAGTATTTTAAAACTTTTGCCCATTTTACTTTTGTTGTTTCCATTGCTTTTGTGGCATTGTCAACTGATATTTCGATTGAATCACTATACTCTGCAATAAAATCTTTACTTATTATCTCCATTTTTGTAAATATATATGCGATTTACCAACTTTTCGCCAGAATGTTCGGGTTGCCTGGTGGTTACCTGGAAATTACAAATGTGGGCTTTCTGAACAGGGATTATGGAACCGAGGTTGGCGAAATGAAGCAAATTGTGCTTACCTTCGAAAACTTTTACCGTGCAACTTCAATATACTCCGAACCTTCTTCACTTGCTCTTTTTAATGTATGGATTATCCTGTTTGTGTTGATTCCCTCTTTTGCAAAAACAAAAAAATTCATTCAAAATGAAAAATGGAATATATTTATTGGCATTTTAGCCATTATTACTTTATTTCTAACTTTTTCAATGACCGGATTAGCAATGATTTCGGCAATAGTTATCTTTTTAATTATCGTTGCTAAAATTCAAATCAAAAAATATCTTATTCCTGTGTTGATGGGAGCTATAGTTTTGACTGCAACTGATTTTATTTTAAAAGATTTTACTAAAGTCAGTATTTTAGAACTTTTCGCCAGTAGAATAGAAGGTATTTTCACACAAAACAAGGGCGGCGGAATTTCGGGAGAATCTGCACCGCAAAGAATTAAAACAATGAAAAACGGTTGGATGCTTTTCACTAAATCTCCAATTTTTGGAATTGGTTCAGGTAATACGTACCATTTCCCAGGTTCACAGGCCAGATTTGCGGATTCATCTTTTTTTCATGTCCTTTCGGAAATGGGAATGATTGGAATTACATTTTTCTTTCTGATGTTTCTTTTGGCTTTTCAAATTGGTAAACAAATGTGGCAAATGATTGAAAAAATGAAAATTCGGAATCCAAAATTAGCCACCTTGCAAGCTGTGAGCTATCCTTTGATAATTTTGATTATTTTCCAGGCAATGATACTAGCTAATTTAATAGGAATAGCCTCTTTCTGGATATATTTTTCTATAATTTTAATTACTTACAGAAATACTGTCAAGGAGTTAGAATCAGATACTCTTTAAATGAGAGTTCTACTAAACCTGCATTTTCCGGAATTGTACTCACTTTCAGTAATATTCCATCATCGTCATCTGCCCTTGCAATCACGTCACTGATTTCGTAGAGTTTGTTTAGCAAATTCATTTTTGAATAAGGAAGACGAATATCAAAAAAAGCATTTCTTTTTTCATATTCTTCCTGAAGTCGTTGCAGTAAAGCGTTAATATGTAAATTCTTTTTGGCAGAAACAAAAAAGCTGTTAGGATATTCGGATTCGATATGTTTGATTGCTTCCATAAATTCCAAACCATCAATTTTATTGAACACATAAAATATTGGTTTATCCTTAATCCCAAGTGAATCTAAAGTGTTGTTCACAACCTGAATTTGATCACGGAATAGTTTATCGGTAACATCCACAACTACTAAAATCATGTCCGATTCGCCGGCTTCTGATAAAGTTGACCGGAATGAAGCTACAAGGTGGTGAGGCAATTTACGTATAAAGCCAACAGTATCGCTCAACAGGGCCTTCTTACCGTTAGGAAACAGAAATTGTCTAACAGTAGTCGAGAGAGTAGCGAAAAGTTTATCTTCCACAAAAACACCAGCATCGGTAATCGCATTCATTAAAGTAGATTTGCCGGCATTGGTATATCCAACCAAAGCAAGGCGGGGAATACCTTTACGTGATTTTCTTTGCTCGGCATTTTGCACATCAATTACCTTCAGTTTTTCCTTAAGGAATTGAATCCTTTTGCGCACCATTCTGCGATCAGTTTCAATCTGAGTTTCACCGGGACCTTTTGTACCAACTCCAGCATATTGCTTGGAAAGATGCGTCCACATCTTCGAAAGACGTGGCAGAAGATATTGATTTTGAGCCAGTTCTACCTGAAGTTGTGATTCCATCGATTTTGCATGTGAAGCAAAAATATCCAGGATAATTCCGCTTCGGTCCAAAACCTTAACCTGCAGCAAATTAGATAAATTACGAACTTGAACAGAAGTAAGTTCATTATCAAACACAACTGTTTTTACATTAAGCTCTTCGCATAATTCTTTAATTTCCTGAACTTTACCTTTACCCATTAGAGTAGAAACATGTGGTTTCTCTAATTCCTGATAAATTTCTTCGACAATCTCTCCTCCTGCAGTTTCTACCAACAGCTTCAATTCTGAGAGATACTCAATAGCCAGGTCTCGATTTGCACTCTTTTCAATGAGGGTAGCGATTATAGTTTTTTCTCTGCCTTTATCAACAATATGCATAAATATAGAAATTTGAATTAAATAAAAAAAGCTATTAAGAAGTGACGAAATTAAAAAAAAGAATTATTTTATTAATAAAAGATATGAATTTTCAAAAATGTAATACCCAAATTGCACAATTTTTTGTATTTTTGTATTCCTTATTTTTTTCAGAAGAAAAAAATCCATTTTTAAAGTAAGATGGAGAGGTGGCCGAGTGGCTTAAGGCATCCCGATGTAATCGGGACGAAGGGGTCAACAAGGCAAAAAAAATAGTTCTTTTGGAGAGGTGGCCGAGTGGCTTAAGGCATCCCGATGTAATCGGGACGTAGGGTCACAACAAGGCAAAAAAATAGTTCTTTTGGAGAGGTGGCCGAGTGGCTTAAGGCATCCCGATGTAATCGGGACGTAGGGGTCAACAAGGTGAAAAATAGTTCTTTTGGAGAGGTGGCCGAGTGGCTTAAGGCATCCCGATGTAATCGGGACGTAGGGGTCAACAAGGTAAAAAATAGTTCTTTTGGAGAGGTGGCCGAGTGGCTTAAGGCATCCCGATGTAATCGGGACGAAGGGGTCAACAAGGCAAAAAATAGTTCTTTTGGAGAGGTGGCCGAGTGGCTTAAGGCAACGGTTTGCTAAACCGTCGTAGGGGTCAAACTCTACCGGGGGTTCGAATCCCCCCTTCTCCGCAAATTATCACACCTTTGGCATATCACATTTACATATTACAATCAATCCAAACCGGAAGATTATACATTGGACAAACTGCCAATTTAGTTTCTCGTCTTGATAGACACAATGCCGGATCAGTCCCTTCTACCAAACCATATCGTCCTTGGAATCTCATATTCTCGAAAGAATTTCTTACTCGAACAGAAGCAATCAAAGAAGAGAACAGATTAAAGAAGCTGAAAAGCAAGGATTACATTCTGAAATATATTTCGGCTAAGGCATCCCGATTGTAATCGGGACGTAGGGGTCAAACTCTACCGGGGGTTCTTCTCCGCAATCCAATTAGCTATCCTCTAATATATCAATTGCTTGCAAATATATATTTCTTTTACGTACATATTACGTAAATTTTTCACTTTTTGTAAAAAAATTGTTTCTATTGTATACTTATGTACTTTGTTGTTTGTAACACTTTTTTAGCTTGTAGGACGCAATGAATTGCAATTATCAAAAGAGATTTCCGAAACAGAGAAAACCTTTCTCTACTAATACACAAATAACATTAAAGTTAGAAAATACTAAACTTAATATTCACAAATGTAGTGTATAAGTGAACTTGAATGAGGTCATTTTAAGGTTCATTATTGTCCAACGAACCTGTTTAGTAACCACTCAAAGATTTAATTATTGAGTGTCTTTTACATTATTCAGTTTATTTGCAATTTCATTTAAAATAACTTTTAACTTCCCTTTTCCTTTTGTCTTGTTTAATTCTAAGCATCAGCACTTGAAATCCCATTGCAAAAATCTATGATATTTATTATTGTGTATTCATTGTTATTGAAAATCTCAAAATTATAAATTCAGCAGGTCGTACGACAGCCAAGCCAATTTCAACAATTAATCTTCCTTCTAAAATATCTTGTGCTGTCATTGTTTGATTTAATCCAACACGAATAAAATATGCGTGGTCAGGTGTAACTCCAGCAAGTGCTCCTTGTTTCCATAAAGTTATTAAAAAGTTTTCGATCATCGCCTTAATTCTGACCCAAGTATTTGCAGTGTTTGGTTCAAATACAAATTGTTCTGTAGCTTTTTTGATAGATTCTTCAACCATCATAAAAAATCTTCTAACACTAATATATTTCCATTCATTATCATTTCCAGCCAATGTCCTGGCACCCCAAACCAGTACTCCTTTACCTGTAAACATACGAATAGCATTAATTGATTTCCCTGCATTTACATCAACATTTAAGGAATCTTGTTCCTTACTGGTAATATTAAGAGAGGGAGAGATAACTCCGGCGAGGCTGACATTTGCCGGTGCTTTCCATACACCTCGTGAACCGTCAACTTGTGAGTATACTCCTGCTATAGCTCCGCTTGGGGGCAATTCAGATAATTTTGAATTGATTCCAATTAAAATACTTTTGTAAATGGGATCGATTTCCTTATTTGCTAATGTCTCAATATCTGGTCTGAATAATGATTTAATATCTATTGATTCTCCATTTTTAAGATATCTTCCGGAGAGTACTACTTCATACTTTATGTTGTGATTAAGAGAGGATATTAGCCATGGATAATAGGCAGCACCGTATTTTAAGTGATTAGTCCCAATATTATTTCTGAAATCGGAAATTGGGTCAACTGAGGAAGTTGCTTTTTGTTTCCCGTTTACTATATCCAGAATTGCAAAACAGTATTGAACTTTATTACAATGTTCGAGCATGGCTCTTTGAACTTCAGAGGCATCAGATAAAGGCAAATTTACAAGGTCCGGTATTAAAATCAAAGTATGGGAATCTTCTTTCTCAAGATAATTTAAGCCGGCAAGAAAATCTCCTGCACTTATTTCAGATTGAGAATTGCGAAAACTGCCAGCAGACACAATCCAGCAATCTTGCCCGCCATTGTAGTAAAATAATCGAAGTGAATCATATAAAAGATTAAAATTAGAGACTTTTACGGATTTAATTGTATTGTCGGTATTTAACTCAATTTCAAGATTAGTTGGATCAGATGGTCCACCAAACAGATTTTCAAATTCGAGCATCGAACTTATACGAGTTGGCTCTGTTGGTCCTTTTTCAGTATAACCAATGAATGCAGGAATAGCAGTTTCAACTTGAGCGACTGAAGCTGGGAAATTAGAAATTTCCTCAATATATACACCAGGAGTTTTATAAAATTTTGCCATAAATAATAAATTTAATTACGTTAAAATTGCTATACTTACAAAAATATTTTTACTAACTATAGACAATATAACCCTTGTTAATAGAATTTATTTTTCTTTTGGTTATATTGAATACTCCAATTCCATTACTACTTCCATTAGGATTACTATTCCCTTCAATAGTATGCACAAAACCGCCATCAACTTTTTCGACAATTCCTGTATGACCTTTGCCTGCACCGTGGTCTATAATGAAAACATAACCCGGTTTAATAAGGGAAGGATTATTAATGGCATCCTTAGCCAATAATTTTGTGCCATTTGTTTTGTTCCAGTGCCTAATGCAGCCTCCTGTTTTTACAAGCGGATTATCTCTGCCTAGATTTTTGGCTGCTTCATTAAAACACCAGTAAACAAACGAAGCACACCAGTAATTATGAGGGGGAACATTCACTGAAGCAAGATATTTGTTAACCTGTGGTCCGGAATTACTACCTTCCGGCACTTCCATCACACCTATTTGCGAAAAAGCAACTTTGAGAACTTCTTGCAGCATTGCATTTGGAACTTCTTCGGGAATCTCGATTATTGGAGAGCCGAACATTGCTTCCCAGGTAATCGCACCAATTTTGCCATCTATTACTAATGGTAAACCATTTTTGTCATTATGCATTGATTGGAACAACTTAACGGCAGCTTTTGTTTTCTTCCCAAAAACACCCAATCCTTGCAAAGGACCGCAACCCAGCTCATTCAATCTTTTCTGAACAGCTTTAACTATTTTGGTGTCTTTTTCGCCTTCTTTAATAATTCGTTTTGGATAGTCCATTTGTTTTTTTCCTTATTTTTATTATTACTAACAACATGAAAAAAAAATATCTCTGTCAAATTTTGAAATTACAGATTATGGAAAAAACTGTTTCAAATTTTTCGGTCGATAATTTTTATCTGCTTTTAAACGTTCAATTACTGATTCATGCAAAGATTCATTGCCATTTTCACTCTTCATTATTGGGCGAAAATACTTTTTACTTAATTTGTAAAAACTCTTACGAGAATTTACAGGTATTTCAAGATTATTTGAATTTGAATTGATTTTATTCAGACTTAATCCGCAAAGAACTGCTTTATCAACCATCCATTCTAATGCAATATCCGATAATCCGGTACACGGATAACCTCCTCCTACGTTTGAATGAGAACCAATAAACCATTTTTGTTCTAATGTTTGATCACGTGATGAATCTTGCTTTTTCCATAAAGTTGCTCTAAAATTATTACGATATTCATTTATTGCTAAGGCTTGGTAAGCGTTGTCAACATATGAGCTCAAACCAGTATCATGAAAACTATTGCTATAAACGGATGGACTAAATTTGCTAAAAATAGTATTAATAAATATTGGATTTCCTAAGGAACCAACAGTATCCATAACTCCGATAAATTTTATTGGTATAACATCTGCCACAGAATGAGTTTTCCGAAAAAGGATTGATTCAATTGCTTTTGGGACATGAGATGCTTTTCTTGATTTATATAGTTTATATGCATCTTTGATTTTCGATATTGAATTTATACGAAGTATACTTGAATTACGTATTAAACCTGCAAGACTTCTTACAGTATATGCACCTCGACTGAATCCAAAAAGGAATAATTCATCACCAATTTCATAATTTCGAATCAAAAAATCATAGGCTTGAAGTATATTTTTGGACATACCACTACCGGTGGCTCCATCATACATTCTTTTAATTATATTCCCGGTTGTTCCAATTCCGGGGTCATAATATGTCAATTGAGTAATATTCTTGTCGTCAGTATCTTTTATTGCTTGTGCAATTTTAACAATGTTAGTTTGTAAAGGTATTCCTTCAACAGAATTATCAGGTGTATTCCATGTTCCATCACAGCAAACTATTATTTTCTTCATATTTTTTTCTAATTTTTAATGTAACTTATCTTTTTTTTCAACTTTCAAAATTCATCGTAAACAAACTTAAAATTCAATCAATTTCGAAAAATTAGTGAATAACGGATGACCACGGAAAGCCTTGCAGAGCATTTGGTGGTTTACGTCCAATAAATTATCCTCCGGAACAACTATTCTTTCCAGATGTCCATTCATCATTGCTTTGAAGTCACTCTTTTTTTCCTTTTCGTCAGAAAAAATTTCAAAAACCGGAGTTGGATAATCGCTTCCAAACAATAGATATTCTTCCGGCAATTCCTTCAGGTAATCAAAGTAAGGTTTTCTGAATGGTGTGCTGAATGCAGAAATATCTGCGTAACATTTACCAGAATATAAATTTTTGTCATTCTGTTCTAAATATTTTTTTACTACAGGGAAGTCAGAATGTTCAAGAAAAGATAGTAATCCATTTGCAAAATATGGTAATCCGCAATGAGCAAAAATAATAGTAGCGCCTGCATCCAATCCTTTTCTGAGGTTTTTCTTAATTTCCTTAATTTGTGGAGTAAAGTATTTATTTTTGAAACGAACTGAATTTCTGACACCTTCAAGCCATGACCAGCATAAATAGTCGTAAGTCGATGTTTTTTCATTAGTAGTTGGAATTGCATATTCACCGCCAACATGCAGGAGTAAAGGCAGAGGTTTTCCGTTTTTTGCTGTTGCCAAAAATTCCAAAGCCTCACCAACTCGTTCATCAGCAAGATTAATCTGTTGAGCTGAAGGAAGCCATTTGATTAGAACGGCTCCTTTATCTACATAATTGCTCACACGTGCTTTGAATTCCGGGTCATAAGGATGGACCGAAGCGCCAAGAAGCACTTTGTTCGATGATTTTTGAAGTTGCTGAATTATGTATTCATTATCTATCCAGACATGAGAAGCACCTTCATTACGAATTCCTTTTATATCATATACCGGGTCGAGAGCAAGGCAAACAACCTTATCCATTTTACTTGAATCAATAGTTTTAATGATTGCTTCTGTTAAGTGTGTATCAGAAACCTCTTCCGGTTTGATTCCGGCAAACTTAAGAAAGATTTTAAATCCAACCTGGTCTCTGTACCATTTTGACATACGTCCCCATTCGGGCCAGCGATTCCCCACCAACCCAACATGAACGTGAACATCAATTAAATTTCCATTACTCATGATAATACTCCTAAGTTAATTAATGATAATTAATAAGAATTTGAAATTTATTTTTTCAAACTAAAAAAAGCAATATTTGATATTCTTTATTTTTTCTTTCTGGAACTTCTCCAAATTATAATTCCGCCAATTACAAGAATAACAGCAACTGCTATAATATACCAATATCTGCACCACCACCACCAGCAACAGCAGCATTTTCCGGCAAGATTATTGCCTATATTTGCTGTGCCTTCCGCCATCCCGGGTGTGGAAGTTAAATTCCCATTAGTAACAACATCCTGATGCATATCATTTACTTTTATAGTAGTTATGTCATTTTGTTCCCATTGCGCCATATATTCTCTTCCCCAGCTAAATTCAGTAGCACTAGAAGAAGCATAAACCACAAGGTCTTTGTGATTCCCGTCGGTAGCCATAGGCAAGAATTCACCCGAAAAGCATTGGTCGTGTATCATAAAATGCCTGCAAAACTTACTGTTTGCCACATCACTCGATAATTCAGCAGGAGAATACAATTCATTATTTTCCAGTCCATCTCCATCTAAATCCCATAGGCAGACACCGGAATTATCTGCTCCATGATTTGAGAAAAAGGAAAAAAGAACTTTACATTTCGAATTTGTGGGCGAACATAAATCTTGAAATTTAGCACGTATAGAGTTTTCGAATGCACCATCTGTAACATCATTTCCTGTTGCATCATTATTATCTCCATCTTGATTATCGCAGTCAAGTGCAAGTGTGCCATCAGCATAGTAAACAAAAATATGGCTTTTGGGATAACCTGCATTTCTTAGCATTGTGTACATACTTCTAAGGTTTTGAGCGTATCTGCTATAATTCATTCCTGAATTGATGCCTCCGGAAACAAGAATGGCATATTTACAATTTTTGAATGGAATAGGTCTTAAAATAATCCTTTTATAGTCTATTTCATCGATACTACATTTATGTGGTGTTAGATCCCAGCATTGAAATATGACTGATTTACCTTTGCCGTAATCTGACAATACAATTGGCGGGAATTGTTCCTTCATAATGTCAGTATTCATTGTGAATTTATCATCAATGAATAACCATCGAACTGGATGTCCGAAATTTGCACCGGGATTATCATCAATCATAACCAGCCATGCTTTTGTATATGGGAAAGGTATATCTTTCTTTTCTTCTTTTATCATTGGTCTAACAATATGAGAATTATCTAATGCGTATGGAGTTGTCCAAATTGTCACATTTTCGATCTGGTCAATAATTTTTTGATCAACCAAATACTTAACTATTTGCGCATGACCTTCTCGGTCAACATCTTGTTGGCCGTATGATTCAGTTACTGAAAGGCCAACCGCAAAGAAAAAAGTAATGCCGATAAACAGCCTGAAAGTGTAAAATCTTTTCATAACACTTTATCCTTTTATTTATAAAAAAAACTATATAATTATAATATTCTTTTCAATTTAGTTCATTTTAATCTTCTAATAAATTAATATCCCATAATGATTTAATCCTAATTTATAAAGTAATTATGATAATTCATTTGTATTGTTTAATTACATTAACCATTTAAGTTTGTCTTATCTTTCTTCCTTCTTAATAAAAAGCCCGCAAAGAATGAAATTACTGGAGCGATTATTGATGCAAAGGTCCATTCAGGATTCCTATTTACTTTATCCCAAAAGGCAGTGAAAAAACTTTCTTTAAGCACTATTTTGATTTTATACTCCTTATTTTTACCATCTAATGGATTCATATTTTTGTCATAAGGAGTTACAACCAAGGTCAAAGATGCTTCGCCTCTAGTATTAGCTTTTGGTGTTACTTTCCAACTCCATTGAAATGTTTTGTCAAAAAATTCATTTGTCACTTCATTGAAAATTTTTATTAGAGAATCTTTTTTTTGTTTTTCAGATGGAATAATAATGTTAAATTTGTTTCCAGCGTCATCTTTAAGTTCTATCTTCAAGTATATACCTAAGTATACGTCTTTTGTTTTTATAGCTGTGTTTGAAATTGGAGGCTCATTTCTTTCCTGTCGGGTTTCATTTATAGTTTTTAACAATTCCGTTTCTAATTCTTTTTTATCGATAAGAGTACCAAGCATTGCTCTAACTTCATAAGTAACTTCTTCTTTCATCTTTTCTGGACAATAAAAAGATATAGGACCATGAGTATTAGTAAAAATCATTTCATTGGTTTCTTTAATTTTTGTATTGAAAAAAGCTTTAGTAGAAGAACCTTTCATTGCATTTGCTTTAAAGCTATCTTGCAGTTCACTATAAGCTTTTTCTTTTTTTTGAAGTAGGTTGTTAAAATTAGTTTCCTGCTCATTTAAGCTTTTATCTACAGTTGCAAATTTATTTTTAACTACTTCCAATTCAGACTCGCTAGAAGAATATTTTTTCGACATTTCGGAATATTCTTTCGACATTTCGGAATATTTTTCTTCATAATAATTATATGAGTCATAAGCTGCTTGATCTGCTCTATTAAAACTACAGCCTAAACTAAATATTACTAATAAGAAAAACTTGGCAAAACTTAATTTATTCATTATTTTTTTCATTTTATCCCCATTTTATTTAATTTAAATTTATAATTTTCACACTACATCTGTCCTGGTTCCGTGCCAAAAGTCACAGACAGGATAGTTTGAATCACGTTCTTCCTTTCGGTAAAGGAAGGTCATTGTCATTTGGTTTTGCGTTATGAAGCTTTTACTCTTTGGGATCTTCTTTATTAATGGTAAATAAGTCCCGGTATTGATATATTTCTTTACCATTCCATCCACACTTGTTTCGAAGGTTACATTCTTTGCATCATGCGTATGCCCGTAAACCACAAATTGGATATTCTTATGTTTATCCAATTCCTTCATTGCGTGTTCTCCATCTTCATTATCTCCTGATGGAAAGTGTTTAGAAACATAATCTATAATATCAACCAGACTATGGATTTGGTTATAATCCAATCGGTCAATAAATTTCTTTAATAATTGAAGTTTGTCAACTATGTCTGATTTAAAGAAATAATCAACAACGAGATTATCCCATTGTTTTGCGAATTCTGTTTTCAACAAACCATCAATTGAAGCTCTTAAAGAGTTATAGATTTTTTTCCTATCATCCTGATTTCTAACAGCACCCTTCCATGCTAACCAATCGAATACGCTCGTCATTGGTCGCACATTATTAGCTTCCTTAATTAAAGTCAAGAGTTCATCAGAAGCTCCGAATTGCCTCAAATTATTGATTAATCCGGACATTAGTTCCATTGTAATAGGTTCACCAATAGATTGAAAAATATATGCCTTAGGGTCGAAGGCGCCAATCTTGTCTTTTTTTGATTTCTGGTAATAATTATATAACTTATATCCATTGCACTCACTGTCCCATTCGTGACTATGGCGTGCCAGTAAGGAATAACTTTCATCAATTATTGCTTGCTGATATTCTACTTCCTTAAATTTAGTGAACTTAGCCGTAATTGCCGCTTGGAGTGATGGGAATAAATTGATTGGTCTATCATGGTTTGCAATAATGTATGTTAATTTTGTCGGAATGTTGCTGTATTCATCAGCAACTTTATTTAACTCGTCAAAAAATGTTTGGCAGCTATTATCAGTATTACTGAAAATATCATTCAGGACTTTAAGATAGTTCTTTTCGTTTGCCGCACTGTTTTCATTATACCCGGTAATTTTATTTAGTTTGCCATTCCAAGGTCTATCTGCAAATGGAATTGAAAACCAATAATCTGAACGAACAAAATCGAAAATATCTCCGAGAAGAACAATCCGAATTTCCTTTAAGTCAGTACAACTCTTTGCTCTGATTCGAATATTATCACAAAGCAGTTGCCAAGCCTTTGGATTCACATTGGATGAAGTTGTACCGTCAGCAAAATGCAAGTCGCTTATTATTAAAATCATGTTAACCTCTCCTTTAATTTATCACTTTTTACTACAATATTTCTTCTACTTCGGTTATTTCGAAAAAATGTGAAGTTATTTTCCCTTTCAGTACAACTGTTTTCCCAACCAATGAATGCAAGAATTCATCATAAAAGGGATTGCCTCCTCTTCTCTTTAGGCGGAATTTTGTCGTTCCGGTATCCAAATAAATAGCGTCATGTTCGCTTTTGGAACCTTCAGAAAATTTTTGGAGAATCACAATCCCTTTTATCGTTATGGTATCTTGACTTAACATTTATTTCCTATGGTATAAACGCCATCCCAGCAATTTATTCCCGCTTTGTTTAAGAACTAAGACATCTACCGATTTTATTTTATTAGTTATTACTTCAGTATCTTTGATGAAAGTACGGAAAGAAATTTGTTCATTTCCGGACATACTTTTTGCCAATGCAGAAATCTTCCTGCCTTTAGTGGATACAACATATTCACTTTGCTTTTCCTTACCTGAAAAATTTACTAATTTAAAAATATCTTTAATTTCATTTGAGTATTTTTTAGCTGATTTACTTTCGGATTTTTCAATTCTTTTAGAAGGCATAATTGATGATTTCAAATCCAATCCTTTGCTAAATAATTTCAGTCTCCTGTTTTCAACCGAATCAGCACCACCTTCCATTATCGCTTCTTTCACAGGTGCAATTGAAGGATCACCCAATAAGTAAAATTGAGCCAGAGTTTTTAATTCGTATGGATCAAGATGAGGTCCGCTCTTTTTAAGGAATTCTTGTCGGGCTTCCAAAAGAGCCCTGCCTGAAGAAGCACCTGCAATGACATGCTTTATGAAATACTGAGTAATTAAGTCGGCAAGTCCCTGGCCGGTGGAAGGACCATACGCAATCGTGCTGCTTCCTAGAAATGAAATTGCTTTATTATATAGGTATGTAAGGGCTATTCCAAGGTCTTGTTGGTCATTAAATTCGGGATCGTATAATTCTGCTCCATAGCAGCATTCAGCTGCAACAATGGTACCTTTTGTAATTTTCCCGACTAAATCTCCAGAATATTGTGCTATTGGATAATTATTGTCCTTTTGTCCATAAAAATTTGCATCAGCTGGTGATCCATGACAATTATAGAAATGAGTTAAGGGCTTTAAATTATCAAGAGTATAACCACTATTTGAAGGAGGGGATATTTTTAATTTATTCGCATTCCCGAAAATATTAACTAAGCTCTTATGAGTAGAAATTTTCCATGAATCTGTCGAGACTGCAAAATATTCCAAGAATTTTTCTTCGTTTAATTGTTTGAAATTTATAATTGTTGCAAAAACAGTCGAAAGATAATTTAAATCTACTTTGCCTGGAATATCAGGAATTCGTCCTACTACTCTGCTTGGACCGATAAACGACTTTATATCACTTCCGTAAGGAGAATCACAAGCATAAGGTAAATCAGAAGGAACTATTGAATCATCATCATCGGCAGGATTTATAATTTCCATAAAAGGAATTATATCTTGGGAGCCAAAAATAACCAAGTATGCAGGGTTTAACGTGTTGTAAATTTTATCGACAATTTTTTTGCAATTTCTTCTAGTAATATTTTTGATTGATTTTATTCCATATCTCGAGATTGATTTTTCATCGTCAATATAAATTATTGACGTAGATAAGTTCCTCTTTAAATCTGAATTTACTAAATCTGTAAGGTGTTTTTCAATCTTAGCAAAATTCTTCCCGTATTTTGCAAAAAGATTTTTTTTGCTGGAAATAATAATTTTTAGTGTACTATTCATAATATCCTCAAATAAAAAATGATAAGCTAATTATAATAAATTTCGATTATCGATGAATTCTCGGAACGGTTTGCCCATTCAGTTTTTTTCTTATTTCTCGAGTCGAGTCAAGTGTTTTTTGAGGTAATGTTTGAATATTATGAGAGTCTATCAGATGAGTGTTTATTGTCGCCGGTTTTATCGATCTGATTACTGAGTCGGGGATTTTAACTCTTGGAATACTTACAGTATCGGGAATATTCATTTTCATTAAGACAAGTGCTGCTCCTAAGGAAATCCAGTCATTATTCTTAACTCCCAATGCAGCTAATGTTTGTTGTTCATCTTCAATTTGTAAATTATTGATAAATACCTTCCATAATACATCTTGAGGTATCACATCGCCGTGGTACTGCATATTTTTTTCTAAATCAAAAAAATTAATTATAGAATTTTTGAGTTGACTAATCATCATCGATTTGCTGGCAAAAAACGGGGCAGAGTCAATATGAAATTCATGACTTCTGAATCTTAATTTGATGCTGTCCTCTTGGACATTTAAGTCGAATTGGTTTATTTTATTCTCGATATTTTGTATCGGCTTATATGTGACTAATGAGTCTAAGGTTTTTGGATTATTTACTGGATTGCTTGCAGTACTTGTATAAACCCATGCAATAATACCAAGGACAGATAATAAAAAAAGGGAAACAATAATTAAGCGAATAATTTTGAAGGATTGCAGGGAATTCATTTCTTTGAAGATTTTCTTTTGGATAATATCCCGAAAGATGAAAAATAATATTCCCAGAGCCAAACCAGCTATCCCAGCTACTTGGCCGAACAATTTAAGTATATTTAATTCCATTATAATTATAAATTTTTTTTAGTAAAAGATTACTTTCTAAATGTCAATGGAACTAACTAAAAACAACTTATTATAAAATTAAAACAATTTTATGCAAAATACAAAAAAATATTAAATAACCAAATAATTATTAAAAATATTATTATTTCATCAATACGTTTATTATTGCGTTAATAGAATGTTAATAGAATTATTTTTGTTTTTCTTCTAATTGAATTCTAAATTTATTCTCTTTTGATACTTACGAAAATCCGGAGAATTTTTAAAGCGGTTGAATCGGCATAAAGTTGACATAATCAACTTAAGTAAAATCTATATATTAGTTTGACCAGTAATATTGAGATTTGATAATTGACTTTTTGTACTCAAAATTTTGATGAAGGTCTTTACAAGGGCAGACGCAGGTAATTACTCGGCAATAAGGAATTTATTTTTTTTCGTATAGAGTCAGTTATACATTATAGTATTGTCTTTGACCGAAAACAGCTGTCCCAATTCTTAGAATCGTTGCCCCTTCTTCAATTGCGATTTTATAATCGTGCGACATACCCATTGAAAGCTCCGTGAACTTAATAATGCCCATAGACTTATTGAGTGCTTCTTTCAACTCTCGCAGCATTGTAAATTCTTTGCGTATAATGACTTCGTCATCGGAAAAAGTGCCTATGGTCATTAAACCAATTGTATTGATATTTTCGAATTTCTGAACTTCTTTTGCAAAACCAATTACGGCATCGGGCTCTAGTCCATGTTTGGATTCTTCGCCGGATGTATTCACTTGCAAGAGTATATTTTGAATTTTATTATACTGTCCAGCTCTGGTATCAATTTCTTTCGCAAGGTTGATTGAATCAACCGTATGAATCAAACTCACGTAAGGGAAAAGATATTTAACTTTGTTGGATTGCAAATGTCCGATAAAGTGCCAATCGGGCTGTCTTTCTTTACTTTCGAAAAACTTGATTTTATCCTTAATTTCCTGAGCATAATTTTCACCAAAAGTACGAATTCCTGCTTGCATTGCTAATGCAATATCTTCTGCGGGGAAAGTTTTAGATACGGACACTATTGTGATTTCACCGGGATTTCTGTATTCCGATTCAGCTTTTCCTATAATTTCTCTTCGAACTTGTTTGAAATTGCTTTTTATTTCTTCTAATCTGTTGTTTGCCATAAGTTTTAATATAATATTAATTTATCTTTAACAAGCACCTTACCGTTAGCAGTAATTATGAAATAATACACACCATTTATATAGGAGTTCAAATCTGCAATTATTTCATTTGAATTGTAAGATTGAGTATTGAAAATTGCATTTCCTAATAAATCAAAAATTTGTAATTCATAATTAGTACTTTTAACAAAATTAATAAATAATGTTTTATTAAATATGGAATAGTGAAGATTTGCAATTGAATTGCTTTCTTCAACTGAAGTTGCATCTAAATACTCGATTCCGGTTGTTTCCATCAAGGCTTTCTGATTAATTCCACGATTTATTTCAAGGGTATAATATTTTTCCTGATTTAGCGGCACAGTCTTCATATCTCCGTTCAAATAAAAGACAGTATCGTGCCTTGTTCCGTCCTTTTGCTTGAAAGTTACTTCAATCGGTAAATCGAAGAAATAGCCTCCTTTTTGGAAGCCCCAACCTTCTGTCTGAGTTTGTTCCAAAATCAACGTTTCACCAAGATAATTGTCACCATCCATACCTCGATAAATTACCTTAGCGTTTATTTTCGGCCAGCCGGGATTATACACCCATTGGTCGAAAAATTGGTCAAGATTTTTAGATGAAATCTGTTCAAATAAAGTTTGTAACATTTCGGAAGTCATATTGGAATACTTATACTTTTTCAAAAAGCCTGTTAAACCCCGGAAGAAAAGTGAGTCTCCAAGCTTCCAGCGCAGCATACTCACGACAACTGCACCTTTCATATAAATTGTGCTTGGATAATTAGAAGTTGCTGAATTTCTGGGGAAATCGTAAAGAGGTATTACTCCTTCAATTTTAGTTAAATTATTGATATATAAACTTCTTTTACTGTCCAAAAAGCTTAAATAAGCAGAATAATTAGCGAAATGCGACATCCAGAGTGCTTCCGAAAATGTTGCCCAAGATTCATTCAACCAAGCATCACGGTAATCGAATGGAGTTACGGAATTTCCAAACCACATGTGTGAAAGTTCGTGAGCAGCGGTGGTATTCGATGAATCCTTTTTGGAATAATGAGACCAGCAAAGTGCCTTGTAATAATTTATCATTTCCTGAGATTCCATTGAACCTTTCTTTGTTAGGACATAACCTACTTTCGTGAAAGGATACGGACCGAATGTTTCGCTGAAATAAGTCACCATTTCCGGGACCATTTTGAATGCAAATCTAGCTGCAGTGGTATCCTTCGGATTCGCAAAAACTGAGATAGGGACTGAAGCACCATCGAATTTCAATTCTTCAAGCTCACCAATATTGAATGTGAGCAAGTAGGTTGCAGGTGGGTAATTATATGAATAATAATAAATATCTCTTTCATCTGAAGATTTATCAAGGGAATCGAGTTCGCCACCAACAGCTACATTATTACCTTTTGGAACAATGAATTTTCCGTGAAAAGTTGCTTTGTCAGAAGGTAAGTCATAACAAGCAAGCCAATGCTGAGTTGTCCCGACATAATTATTCAAAAATCCTACGCCAAGTGCATAAAGCAGTGTGTCGTCATAATGAACACCTCCCCAAGGCTGCAATTTTCCTTCATTTGTCATAATGCCGCTATAGTAAATCCTAATTTTTGCAGTATCGTTCAAATTTGATTTTGGAGGAGCTACTTCAAAATGCATTGTGGCAGAAGTAGAGTCCCCAACCTTAGAGTATTGTACTTTTACCGCATCATAGAAAACCGAATCAACATTCAATCCTCTTAAATGAAAGTAGAATTTGCTTGTATCTTGACGTGTGAGCCATCGAAGTGTAACTTCATTGACAGCTATTAACGATTTTTCCGCTAAAACAGGGAATTCAAGTTCTGCAGAATAGTCCAGAACATCAAAATCCTGAGCAATATATTTAGTAGGTTCAGAAATATTCAGGATATTTGCATCATTTTTTGCAAATGAAACTGAAATGAGTGATAGATATATTAATAAATAGTATAGATATTTCATTCTAATCCGGCATTATTTATACAAAATTACAAAAAAGATAAATTTTGATAAATCTTTTGAAAAATTAAACCTTTTTTAAAAAATTTCGTCTAAAAAAGTGAGAGACAAAAAATACAATTGCTGCTAAAATGCAATTAAATTAATGGAGGAATCCACAATGAAAGCAAGAACAGTTATAATTAGTTTGATGGTTACCATAACCATCTTTTTGGCAGCAAGTTCAATCACTCAGGCACATCCACCCTGGGCAAGACAATATTATCCTAATATCGGTGTGGGATTTGTATTCTTCCCCGAATATAATTTTTACTATGATTTTCATCGTGGAGGATATTTTTACCTGGTAGATGGTAATTGGATGTTCGGCATAGAATTACCAATGATGTATTCACATGTGAATTTTGGTTTGGCTATGCGTGAATTCTATTCTCGACATTATACTTATCCCTGGCAATACAATCGTGACCACTTTATCAGATTCAACAAGAAACATCATACTCATTTCCTAGTAAATCATAAAGTTCATCATAAGAGCCATGGCCATTATTCGAAAAATAAGTCAAAAAGCCACAAAAGCTATTACAAAAGCCATAACAAAGGACACGGTCGAGGCGGAGGGAAAAATCACAAAAGATAATTAACGGATTGAAATTTATACAGATTTGCAAATAATTTTCCTTCCGAAGGTTACAATCCTTCGGAAGGTTAAATTTGATAGAATACTAATTAGTGAATAATAATTCACGATATTTTGGCAGCGGCCATAGGTCATCATCAACGATTAATTCCAATTTATCGATGTTATGTCGGATTTCCTTCATATATTCAGTAATTGTTACGTAATATTCATGAGCCTTTTCGGTTGAATCTTCGATTTTATTCAATCGTTTTCTTGCCTGAATCATTTCCACAACTTTGGTTTGAACTATAGTCTTATGTTTGGAAATTCTGCGAATCATATCCATTTGAGGTTCTGCTAAAACTTCAAATTCATCAGCAGGAAGCAAATCTCTGAGTCCTTTCACATTTTCAATAAGTATATTTTGGTATTTAATTACTGTAGGTATAATATGATTATTTGCCAGATCACCCAGGACACGAGCTTCAATTTGCAGTTTGTTTGTTATTCTTTCCACCAGAATTTCATGACGGGCATGCAATTCTCTCTTTGAAAGAACATTAGTTTCAGTAAAGAGTTTTTCAACATTTTCCGTTAACAATGCTTCGAGTGCTTGGACAGGATTTGTTATATTAGTCAAACCTCTGCTTGCTGCTTCATCAATCCATTCCTGACTATATCCATTTCCTTCGAATAGTACGTTCTTGGAGTGAATAATATAACTGCGGAGAACTTTGAAAATTGCTTCATCTCTTTTATTCCCGTCAATTGTAATTGCATCAACATCTTTTTTGAATTGGTATAATTGCTTGGCAACAGCAGTATTCAGTACGGTCATTGGTCCTGCACAATTTGCGGAAGAACCTACTGCACGAAATTCAAATCTGTTACCTGTAAAAGCAAATGGAGAAGTTCTGTTACGGTCGGTGTTATCAAGTAAAATTTCCGGTATTTTCCCCACATTTAATTTAAGTTCTGTTTTCAGGTCCGGTGTCATTTTATCGTCAGTTACTTTATTTTCAATTTCATCTAATATTTTCGAAATTTGAGAACCAAGAAAAACAGACATAATCGAAGGTGGTGCTTCTGCTGCACCTAATCTGTGAGAGTTTTCAATTGTAGAAACACTTGCACGCAAAATATCCTGATTGTCGTACACTGCTTTTACTGTATTTACCAAAAATGTAAGGAAAAGTAAATTTCTTTTGGGTGTGGAACCCGGAGCAAGCAGATTCACGCCTGTATTTGTTGCCATTGACCAATTATTATGCTTACCTGAACCATTTATATTTTTGAAGGGTTTTTCGTGGAATAGGATTCTGAAATTATGTTTGCGGGCAGTTTTTTTCATAATATTCATAATCAATTGATTATGATCCACGGCAATCACCATTTCCTCGAAGATAGGCGCACATTCAAATTGATTCGGTGCAACTTCATTATGTCTTGTTTTCACGGGAATTCCCAATTTATGCGACTCAATTTCGAAATCTGCCATGAAAGCTTTCACTCTTTGCGGAATTGCTGAAAAGTAATGGTCTTCCAATTGCTGATCTTTTGCGGAGGCATGTCCCAGCAATGTTCTTTCTGTGAGGTACAAATCCGGACGTGCATTGTAAACTGCTTCATCCACAAGAAAATATTCTTGCTCCCAACCAAGAGTGGAAATTACTTTTGTGATATTTTTATCGAAGAACTGGCAAACTTCAACAGCAGCTTTATCGAGAGTACTTACCGATCGAAGCAAAGGTGTTTTATAATCGAGTGCTTCGCCTGTATATGAAACGAAAATTGTGGGAATACAAAGTGTTTTGTCAACAATGAATGCAGGGGAAGACGGGTCCCATGCTGTATAACCACGTGCCTCGAAAGTATTTCTTATCCCACCGCTTGGGAAACTTGATGCATCGGGTTCTTGCTGGAATAATTGTCCTCCGTCGAAATTTTCTACGACTTCTCCATTAGAAATATCCAAAAAACCGTCATGTTTTTCTGCTGTTGATGCATTCAGCGGCTGGAACCAGTGAGTATAGTGAGTTGCGCCTAATTCCATCGCCCAGGCTTTCATACCTAAGGCTACTAAATCTGCGATTTTTCTGTCAATATGTTCTCCTTCGTCTATTGCTGCTATTACTTTTCGATAAGCTTCCTTAGGAAGATACTTTTTCATTTTATCTTTATCGAAAACATTCATTCCGAAATATTCAGAAGTTTTTGTATCAGGATAAACCACTTCAATTGGCTTACGGGAATGAGATGCAGCAATTGCTGAAAATCTACTATGCGGCATAAAACACCTTTTTGGTTATTTTTAATAATTAATAATTACAAAATTAGCAATTTATTTTAGAATGTAGTATGAAAATGAGGGGGTATTGCAAAATAAATATTAAAATATTTGCAAATTCAGAAATTATTAGTAGGGGTATGGCTAAAAATATACAATAATTATGTTTAAGTGGGAAAAGTTGAAAAAATGAAAATCACTTCCAATTTTATGTTTTCAGAAGAGTTTCTGAAAGTTTAAGGTGTAAGTTAAACTCTTAATTTCTGATGATTTTTTGTCAGTCTAAATCTAAGTTGAGGATTTTAGTATTATTAATTAATTAGAAAGTGTCTAAATCTCTGCATTCAATGACTTTGCCATTATAATTTACTTTTATCTCATCGAGCAAATCCTGTTCGGTTGCACCCCGGAATAAAATATGATAAAGAATTACTAATTTAAGACGTGCTTTACCAGCAATTTCGCCAAGTTCATAAGTGGAAGTATGATGTTTAGAATGATATTCTCTCCAGATTTCTCTCCGTTTGTCAAATCCGGCTTTACTGTAAACTTTATACACAAGAATATCAGCATTTTGTGCGTATTCAATTATTTTATCTGTAGGAGCGGTATCTGCGGAGATTACTATAATCTTATTTTCATTTTTTGCTTTCCTCTTTTTCCTGCATCTTTCTGCGAAGAATTGAAATCACTATCATAAGGCCGCCAATTGCCAGAAAGATTATTCCAAGAGTGCGCATAGAGTCGGTAAAGATTATGAAGAAGTTAACTCCCAGCGATATTAATATCAAGCCGAATAGTGCCAAATTCTTAAATGAAATTATCTTTTGAGTCATATTTTTTATTTTTTATGCAAATTATGAAAAAATACTTTAATATCAATTATAAATAAATATCAATAGTTTTTTTTATGTAATTTTGCATATCATCTCATTAAGACATTATGAAACAAAAAATTGATAAATTCACCCTGCCGCCTGGCATGTATTTCGTCCGTATTGGGAATGAAAAGCCAGTGAAATTTGTTAAGATATAGATTATTGCCGTTACCTTTAGGCAACGGGTATGAGAAGTTTATATATCATTAATGAGATTAAAGTCCAATCAATATCTTGATTTTTATTCCCACAGATAAAGCTGTGGGCTATTAATTAATTATCAATTAAAATACTCTGGATTCCTGCGTTCGCAGGAATGACAGCCGTTATATTCCCTCTCCTTTAGGAGAGGGTTAGTGTGAGGTTGTATTAAAACTGCACTAGATTCTTCGGCCCTCTTAATGCAGCTTCGAAAGAACCCTGAAAGGGTTAAATAAGATTAGCCACGGGTGAAACCCGTGGATGTTGATTCACCAAAGCCCAACAGAACCACAAAGTGGTTCAATATAAATAAGAAGGGCGAACCGCCATTCGCCCCTACAATAAATCATTTAAAATTTAAAATCTAAAAATAATAATTACTATACAAACTTTACAAACTTTACAAACTTTATAAACTTTATAAACTTTATGAACTTTACAAACCTACAGCCCTCTCCTATACTTGCCGCCTACTTCGTAGAGCACTTTCGTGATATCACCCATTGAACAATACTGAACTGTCGAAAGGAGTTCCTCGAAAATATTACCTCCTGTGAGGCAGACTTTCTTGAGTTTAGCAATCGCTTCTTCGGATTTGCCGAGATTAGTTTCTTTGAACTGAGCTAATTGATTCAGACGAACGTTTTTCTCATCATCGCTGGCACGAGTTATTTCTATTGATTCATAATAATTTTCTGCATGCTCGGGCAGGAAGGTATTCACTCCCATTATTGGGTATTCGCCGGACTGCTTCATATATTCATAGTAAAGCGATTCTTCCTGAATTTTGGAACGCTGATACTGAGTTTCCATTGCACCCAACACTCCGCCACGCCTTGAGATATTTTCAAATTCCATGAGTACTGCTTCTTCCACAAGATTTGTGAGCTCTTCAATGAGGAATGAACCTTGAATAGGATTTTCATTATAGAGCGGTCCAAATTCTTTGGAAGTAATCAACTGAATTGCCATTGCACGGCGAACTGATTCCTCAGTCGGAGTGGTAATTGCTTCGTCATAAGAATTTGTATGCAGTGAATTGCAATTATCATAAAGTGCCAAAAGAGCCTGAAGTGTAGTCCGGATATCATTGAATTCAATTTCCTGCGAGTGAAGCGAACGACCGGAAGTTTGAATATGATATTTAAGTTTCTGACTCTTTTCATTTGCACCATATCTATTTTTCATTGCAACAGCCCAGATTCTGCGGGCAACTCGGCCAATCACTGAATATTCAGGATCCATACCGTTCGAGAAGAAGAAGGAAAGATTCGGTGCGAATTCATCAACTGGAATGCCTCTATTGAGGAAATACTCAACATAGGTAAATCCGTTTGCAAGAGTAAATGCTAACTGCG
>MHAC01000031.1:31764-50653 GCA_001804565.1 Ignavibacteria bacterium GWF2_33_9
CCGCTGATACTGATTGAATAGTAATTCTTGATTGCATTTTTCGAGAGATATTCCTGCAAATCGCCGATGAGCTTCAGAGCAAAGTCTATTGAAAAGATAATCGTATTTTGCGCCTGGTCTTCCTTGAGCATATCTGCCTGAACTGTGCCACGTAATCTGCGGAAAGTACTTACCATCAAGTTATTTATGTCAGTATTCGTAATTTGCTTTCCTTCGGATTCAAGTCTGGCTTTTTCTCGTTTAAATGCAGTCATAAAGTAAAAGGCTACCATAATCGGTGCAGGTGCATTAATAGTCATGGAAACGCTTGTGAGCGGGTCGAGTTGGTCGAAACCTGCAAGCAATCTGTCCATATCGTCAATTGTGCAAATGGAAACACCGCTTTCTCCAATTTTCCCGTAAATATCAGGGCGAATATCAGGATCTTCTGCATAAAGTGTAATGCCGTCAAAAGCAACTGAAAGTCGTTTGGAATCATCTCCTTTCGTTAGATAATGGAATCTGCGATTTGTTCTTTCGGGACCACCCTCTCCGGCAAACTGACGTTTTGGGTCTTCAGTTGTACGCTTAAATGGGAAAACACCTGCTGTATAGGGAAATTCACCCGGGAAATTTTCATTGAATGAGAATTTGAGTATATCTCGCCATGAGTAAAATGTCGGGAAAGCAATTTTCGGTATTTTGGAACCGGAGAGACTTCTTTTGCTCATTGAGAGTTCCACATGCTTACCCTGAATTTCGTATATACAAACTTCCTGGTCGAAATATTTGCGTTTTTCCTCCCATTCAGATAAGAACTTGGTAGATTCAGGTGTGAGTGAATCCCATTTTTTCTTGAAAGCAGTTTCTAGAACTTTGATTGCATCAATATCTTCAATTTGCTTGATTGCATCTTTGATAGCCTGTGCGTCACCTGCCATTTCTGCTTGTTTGCGAGCTTTTTCATGGTAATTATGAACAGTTTCGGAAATTTCTGCGAGATAATTCACTCTTTTATGTTTTATTATTCCTAATTCACGAGTATATGCAGTAGGAAGTAAGTCAATATATTCAGTGTCAATTTCGAGAGCTTTACCCTTTTCTTGCGTTTTTGCCAAAATATCTTTGAAAAGTCTGTTCACTCCGGAATTATTGAAATGATTACTACTCACGGCGTAAACAGGTAATTCCAACTCCATCAAAGGTTTATCGTGAGGAGCATCTGCAGCACGATTGCGAATGAAATTAATCATCACTTCACGGTATGCATCTTCTGCTCCGACTTTTTCTGATTTATTGATTGCTATGAAATCAGCATAATCGAGCATATCAATTTTTTCCAATTGAGATGGTGCACCAAATTCGGAAGTCATCACATAAAGTGAAAGTTCGCTCAATGCAACAATCTTACTGTCGCCTTGACCAATTCCGCTTGTTTCTACGAAAATAAAATCATAACCGCATGTTTTGAGAATACTAATCGAATCTGCCAATGCAACCGAAAGTTCGGAATGGCTGGAGCGGGTTGCAAAACTGCGGAAATACACTCTGTCATTATAAATTTGATTATAGCGGATTCTGTCGCCAAGCAAAGCTCCCTTTGTCTTGCTTTTTGTCGGGTCCACTGCAAGTACGGCAACTTTTGTGTTTTTTGTGTAATGTATAATTCTGCCGATTAATTCATCAATCAGTGAAGACTTGCCGCTGCCTCCTGTTCCAGTTACGCCGATTACAATGGAATTCCCTTTATCATGTTTTTTCATTAAGTCACGAAGCGGCTCAATTTTATCGCAGTCATCATTGCAATTTTCAATTAAAGTAAGTTGTTCGGCAAGAATTAATTCGGAATTTTTTGAATTATTTGCTAAAATATCTTCATTAAGCTGAATTTCTTTTCTTTCGGTTTTTGCTATTTTTAGTCGGGCTATAATGTCGTCGGCAATACCGTCAATACCAATTTTCTGACCTTCGGTTGCATGGTAAAGTCTTTCCACGCCATAAGCTTCGAGTGCTTCAATTTCCGAAGGCATAATTACTCCGCCCCCGCCACCGAGTACACGAATATGCGAGGCATTATATTCCTTGAGCATTTCCACCAAATAGCGGAAATATTCATTATGTCCGCCTTGGTAGGAACTTATCAAAATGCCGTCCGCATCCTCCTGCAAGGCTGTGAGCACAACCTCACGGACGGAACGGTTATGTCCCAAATGCACAACTTCTGCACCTCGCTTTTGGAGCAAACGACGAAACAAATTTATAGAAACATCATGCCCATCAAAGAGGGCTGCAGCAATAACTACTTTAATATTCTTCATATCAACTTAATTTTTTAGTGTCTAAATTTAAATTTATGAATAATTAATAAAGGATTTTCCTTAAACTAAAAAATCCCAAACATCAAAATTACAAATTTCTAACATTATATTATATATAGTATGTGTAATTGATAATTACAAATGAAAAGTAAACAGAAATTTCGAGCTATTAATATGAGCGATAATGTAGAATTCGGGAATAAGTGAAAGAAGCAATAGGAAAGTTATTTTTCTTTATTTTCTTCTTCTTCTTTTGCACGGGCTTTGTGTGCTTTTCTTTTTTCAACCAATTTTGCTACCCAAATGCTTGATTCATAGAGAATGACAAGTGGTGCAGCAAAAACGAGCTGAGTAACAGGATCGGGGGTAGGAGTAACGATAGCGGCAATGATTAGAATAGCAATCATTGAATGTCGCCAATATTTACGTAAAAACTTGGAATTGATAATGCCGATATTTGTCAGAATAAATGAAAGAATCGGCAGCTCGAAGACCAGACCGGAGGCAAGCATCATCGTAATATAAAACGACATATATTCATTGATGTCGATAACATTTTCTATTGATTTACTCCCGAATGATGCTGCAAAAGTTACCATTGAAGGCAGCATAACAAAATAGGAGAACAATATACCCAGAATAAAGGAAAAAGAGGCGGAGAGGGTAATCCATACAACCCATTTTTTCTCATTTATATAAAGACCCGGAGAAATAAATTTCCATAATTGATAAATTAAATAGGGTAATGTAATGACAAAACCTGCAATGAATATGATTTTGAAGTATAAAATCGGTTGACCGAAAGGCTTGAGGTTTTGTAATTTCAGACTATGCTCAATAGCAGGATGCAAAAGCACCATCTCAACAAGATAATCAACGAAAAAAGCAGCAACAGCCATTCCGACAACAAGACCTAAAGCTGAATACATAAGCCTTTTGCGTAATTCACTCAAATGACTCATAAAGGACATATTGGAATCTTGCTTAAACCTTGTTTCAGTTTCTTCGTCCGGTTTCGGGAGTTCAGCTTTGGAATTATTTATTTCGTTTTCTGCCACAGAATTATTTTCTTAAAGTTCTTCGATAATAAATTGCGAATTAGTGTAAATGCAAATTTTTGAAGCAATTTGCAGACTTTCTTCAACGATTTGCCTTGCATCCAGATTTGAATGCTGAAAAAGTGCAGTTGCTGCGGAAAATGCAAAATTACCACCGGACCCTATTGCAATAATTTTTTCTTCAGGTTCAATCACGTCTCCGGTTCCACTAATAAGGAAAATATTAGAATTATCCATCACAATCAGCATTGCTTCCAGTTTTCGCAAATAACGGTCCATACGCCAATCTTTTGCTAGTTCGATTGAAGCCCGCTGCATATTCCCACGGTGCGATTCAAGTTTTTCTTCGAATTTTTGCAGTAAAGTAAAAGCATCGGCAGTTGCTCCGGCAAATCCTGCAAGCACTTTTCCGTTATTCAAAGTGCGGACTTTGCGGGCATTTCCTTTCATTACAGTATTTCCCAAAGTAACCTGCCCGTCAGCACCTAAAACAGCTTTGCCATCTTTGATTACGCCAAGTACAGTTGTAGAACGTATTTCAGGATAAAATTTATTTTTCATTATTTAATCACTTAATTTCAATTTAAAATTCACGTTTGAATGGATGGAACCAACCTTCGCCAATCGATATATCGAATACAAATCTTGCAAAATATTCGCTTACCAATCCATTGTCCGTTGTGCCTCGATGTCCTAAAATTAAAGCGAAATCGAACATCCCTGTTGTAGAAAATGGAATGCCAAATCCAAGGCTTGCTTTTATTTCATTTATATTCTGTTGTGCAATTTCATAATACAATTTGGAATAAGCAAAACCTAAACGAAAATCAGTACGGTCAGACATATTTAAGTCTTTTCTTGGTTTGCCTTCACGAACTAATCCGAAGGATAATTCACTCCCGGAAGTAAATTTATCTGCTCGATTCAAGCCGTAATTCAAATTTACAGCATTTACAGATTTATAATCAACACCCATCAGGAATTTGCCTGTTCTGTAAGACAATCCTAAACCAAAAGTTCTTGGTGAGCTTGTAGAAAATTTCTCTGACTGAACTGAATCATCCAGCAATATATTGCCTTGAGTAAAATCACGATTCACATTAAATTTCCCGTAATCATGATAATATGCTCCAATATTCAAATTCCATGGAGTTTCATAGAATAAACCGAATTTATATCCTAAACCTGAGAAATAATCGTGCTGTATATAATAGGTTGTGTATGCAAAATTATTTTCGTAATCAATTTGATTAAGATAATTTATTGAGCCAATATTGCCATAAATTGTTGCACCAGCATAAAGTCCGGTAAAAAGTTTTCCTCCGAGAGATAAATAAATTGAGGAAATTCCACCGCTTCCTTTAAAAGTGGATGTTCCGTTAATAGTTTCGCCTTCTGTTTCCAGAGAAAATTCTTTGGCTATGAGATAATTAACTTTTGTGATTGGGATTATTCCGAAAGAACCTGCAATTTTATTTGTAGTATCAAAAGCGAAAACCATGCTGATATCATTAATCCCGCCATTATTTTGCCATAATGATGAATTTGCATCACTTATAATATTCTGGTTGAAACGGTAACCGGCCTGCAATCGTGTAGTACTCACAAGTGAAAGTAATGCCGGATTTGAAAAATTAATATTCATTTCGTTCGGCATAGCTATGGAAGTTCCACTCAAACCTTCGTAAGCAGCAGAAATTGTAGGATTCAAATCGCCAATTCCAATGTTGGAATAATTAGAACCGCCTTGTGAGTATGATACTTGCGAGAAAGAACCAAAAATCAAAATAACGGCTAATAATATATTTATCTTCTTCATCAGTTCAAAATCCTAATTTTTGATTTTTGTTTGTTTTGTGTAAATCACTCTTACCTTAGGTCTTTTTGACGGATCGGGATCATTAATTCCGTAAAATACATATCTGTCCAATCTTCCGTATGAATGTTCGAAATCGGCACTGCTTAACTGCAAAATTCCCTTGCCTGTATCTCTATTCCAAAGTTCAGCGGCAGAAGTAACACTATTGCAGCGGAATAAAACCTTATTCGAATCTTGTTTGTCAACATAGTAATAATATTGGTCGCTTGCAGTAACTGAATCAATCATATAAGATAGCTGGAAATACTCAATAGTTCCTAAATTACCGAAAAATGATTTGGTTTTATCCAAAGTAAATTCCAGAACCATAGAAGCAATTGCTGAATTTTGCGGAATCATAGATAAATCAAAGTATAGATTTGTCTTTATATTCATGCCTCCCTGGAATAAAATTTCATCCTTTGGAATTTCGGGGGCTTTGAAAAAAGTTGCATTTATACCTGTGTATAGATAAATCGAATCCAATTCAGATTCTTTATTATGATATAATACTTTCATTACCGGAGCAATATTATCTGTAGCAGTAGAAATTCCTTCACCGCCGTAAGTATAAACAACATTGGAAGAATTATCCGGGACTAAGGCAATACCCCAGTTTATAACGGGAGCAGCAACTGAAGTATCAGTGCGAAGCTGGAACCATTCAGGGATAAAGGATTTGTCGAGGTCAATTGCAACCCTTTCCATTGTGTCCTGCAATTTAATTGCACCAGAATGGGTTCCAAGTGTTTTCCCCATAAATCCGGCTGTATGAACAGAATCCCAATTTGCCGAATCGCTCCAGTAATTTTCTACTTTCTTCACAGAAAATGAATATACTGCATTATTCGTGTCACCAAAAGCATATCTGTTCGGATAAAGGAAAAGCTGTGCGGAAACAATATCATCTGCAGTAAGATAATCCAGTGTATCCGGTAAATTTCCAAATCTAACTAATGTTAATGCTTCTATATCGTTTGCTTTACCACAAAAATTATAAGTTGTATTAAATCCTATATCCTTGAACTCAGGAATAGTTGTATTATACAAAATAGTAGTATCTACATTAGTAATAGAAAAGACTGCTACTGAATCATTCATTAAATTTGAACCAATATCAGTAGGCAAATCGTTGCAGGAGGATAAAAATAATAATATTGATAAGAAAAAGGAAACCACTCGTGGCAGTTTCCATTTAATACTATTTAATTCCAATTATTTACCTTTCAGTAATTTAGTATAAAGTTGTTTGTATTCTTTAGCAGATTTTTCCCAGCTAAAGTTTTGGGAATATCCACGTTCTGCCAAAGTCATTAACGTATCTTTATCCTCAAATATTTTAACTATTTTGTCGAAAATAGGGTTAAGTTCTTTGACTATATCCTTCTGGAAAAAGATTGTAAAACCTTCGTCAGCATTTTCATCATAAGGCTGAAGGATTTTTTTATCAGCAAAATAATCATTAATTACAGGTATTGTGCCGTACTTTGCCGCACAGATAGCATTGTAATTTGTCAAATCATGATTATCTAATGAAAAATAAAAATCCGAACCCGCAAAAAGCTGATGCATTAAGGTCATATCAGTGGTAAATTTCACTTTAAGTGATTTTTTATATTTTTTGGAAAGTAATTTCAGAGTATTTGTATAGCGTGTTTCAACCCGAGCCAGTGCAAAAATCATAAATTTGTCAGTTTTCAGAAGTTCAGGTGCATTTTGGATGAAGTAGTCAATTGCTTCATATTCGTTTACGTCAATTATCATGCTCACTATCGGAAGAGTGGGATCGAAATCAGCTTCAAATTCATTGAAGAGTGCTACTTTGTTATTGTACTTGAATTCATCGAAATCTTCATCCAATTTGAATAGTATCTGCTTATCTTTTTTAGGTTCCCAACCGAAATTATCAATTCCGTTCTTAATAATCTGAACTTGTTTGCCTTCCAAAAATTCGAATAAGCCATTTGTAAGCGCAGGATCACTCTTGATAGCTTCGGAAAAAACATCATTCGTCATAACAATTGCGTCTGCGAAGTGAATACCTGCTTTCAGGGAGTTGAACTGATTTTTATGATAGAAAAATTCTTTATATTTTTTGGGTAACCCTGTTTTTTCGAAGAAATTTTTACCGGAAGTAAGCTGTTCTTCAAAATTATGTATAGTAAGTACAAATTTTGTTTTTTCGAATTTTCCCGGATACATCAATTTAAAATAAGCCGGGACTAGAGAAGTTTCTCCATCCACATAATGCACAATATCGGGAGTCCATTCAAGCAAATGACAAGTTTCGGCTACTGAACGACTGAAGTACAAAAAACGTTCGTCATTATCCGGAAATAATTCCAAAGTTCTTGCATCACGATAAACACCTTTGTGTGATGAAAAATACTTTTCATTGGTTGTAATATAAGCCTGAACTTTCGTTCGTGGAGAATTCATCGAAGAAGATTTAATTGATGCCGGATAGCTTTGTTTCCCGATTGGAATTGGTATATCAATTAATCTTTTTATATAATGTATTTGATTTTTCCTTTCGGAAATTATGCCGTAACGAGGCATTGCTAATCTTATGTCAATTCCTTGCTCTCTTATTGCCATTGCAAAAGAAAAAGAAATATCGCCTAAAGATTGAATTCTAATGTAAGGCAGAGATTCGCTTGTTGCGTATAAAACACTAAAGGACTTTGAAGGCATATTACTTATACATTTATTTCAAAGTACAAAATTACAAAAAAAATGTCATTAATTTGTTTAAATTGACTAAATTACAAATTTTTATTTAGACTTTTTACAGAATGAAAAACTTACAAGCATTTTTAAAAATTATAAAAATCATAGAAATTATTGGCAAATCTGATGTTAATTTTCAATCAATTTCTTATAATTCATCGAAAATTGAAGAAAAATCAATATTTGTTGCATTAAAAGGTTTGCATTTTGACGGACATAATTTCATAAATGAAGCCATTGCCAAAGGGGCGCAGATAATTGTTTGCGAAGAGTTTCCTCAAAATATAAATGAAAATATTACTTATGTGAAAGTAGAAAATACTCGCAAAGCATTGGCAGAGATATCTAATTTCTTTTTCGATTACCCTGTGCAAAAAATGAAATTCATTGGTGTGACAGGTACAAACGGCAAAACAACAACTGCCTTTCTGATTCAGTCTTTGCTGAAACAGGCAAACAAAAAAGTTGCAGTAATCGGAACTACAGGAATTTTCTATGGCGAAAGAAAAATCCCCGCAACTCATACTACCCCTGAATCACTTGAACTATTCAAATTATTTCGTGAAATGGCTGACGATGGTGTCGAATGGGTTGTTATGGAAGTATCTTCGCATTCGCTTGTACAAAATCGTGTTTGGGGAATACCCTTTTTCGTTGCAATATTCACGAACCTCACGCACGATCATTTGGACTTTCACGGTAATCTTGAAAATTATGCTGCTGCAAAGAAAATTATTTTCGATAATTTGTCGCAAGATTCCATTGCTGTCGTAAATGCTGATGATGAATTTCAAAAATTTATTTTACAGGATTGCCCTGCTTCCCAAAAATTTTATATTACCAGGAAAGAGGAAAATTCAAATGAAAATCGGGAAAATATTTTCCAAATAAAAAACGAAAAAATCTCTTTCAGTGGAATAAAATTTTCACTAGATATTGTTAGAAATAATAATATTGAAAAATTTGTTTATGATGCAAAATTAATAGGTAAATTTAATATTGATAATTTAACTTATTCACTTGCTGCAATGTTCGGAATGCATCTCTCAATCAAGTTCGAAAACATGGACTTTCTGCAGGGAGCAGCCGGCCGTATGGATACCGTTTTTCTCCCAAACGGAGCAGTGGGTTTGGTTGATTATGCTCATACTCCTGATGCACTAGAAAAAGCATTGGAAACTTTGGAAGAAATCAAGGAAAATTTGCCTGAAAGCGAAAATTCACCGAGAATAATTTCTGTATTCGGCTGTGGTGGAGACCGAGATAAAGAAAAGCGACCAAAGATGGGAAATATTGCTGCTGAAAAATCAGATTTGGCAATTATTACATCAGATAATCCACGCACAGAAAATCCTGCAAAAATCATAAAAGACATACTTTCCGGAATACCTTTAAACAATTTACCGAAAGTGCAAATAATAATTAACCGAAAAGATGCAATTTCCTACGCATATTCCAAATCTAAACAGGGTGACATTATTTTAGTAGCCGGAAAAGGGCATGAAGATTATCAAATAATCGGCACTGAGAAATTACATTTTGACGATAAGGAAGAATTGCAAAAATTAATTGATTAAACATTCCAATAGTATTCATTTATATATTATAAAAAATTAATACAAAGATGTTGTTTTTCGACTAAAAAATCTTAAATTTGTAATTCATAATTTTTTAAAACAGAATTTTTTAGGCAAATTCGGAGGTTAACCTTGAAGAAGGTACTTGGCAAAATAATATTAGTTGCGGTAACAATAATAGCTGCCCTGGCAATGCTATACCCAACTTACAAAGCCTACAATTTAGAGAACATTCAGAAGGATTTCGTCAGAAGAGCTAAAGCTGCAAAAACATCTGCAGATTCACTAGCAATAATGGAATCTTTTAAAAAGCAATATGGCGAATCGCTTCAATCAGCAAAGAATTCACAGTTGAAACTTGGGTTGGACTTAAGAGGCGGAATGTACGTAACTCTGGAAATTGATGTGGCGAGATTGATTGAAGAAACTGCTTCCAAAGAACAAATTGACGATATTTTCGAAGCAGTTATGGAAAAAACAAAAGAGCAGGCAAAAAATACTGAAGAAGATGTAATCGACATGTTCCTCAAAAATTTCGACAAAATTGCCAGACCCAAAGGGAAATCTTTGATTTCTTATTTTGATTTTGGTAATATTCGTGATTTATCGGATGAAAAGATTGTTGAAAAACTTCGCAAAGACCAAGATGAAGCAATTGATCAGGCCTTAGAAGTACTTCGTCAGCGTATTGACAAATACGGTGTTGCTGAACCTAATATTCAAAAACAAGGTTCCGCCCGTATTATCATGGAGTTGCCGGGTGTTTCCAATGTTGGAGAAATGAGAAATCTTTTGCAGACAACTGCTCGTTTGGAATTCAAACTTGTAAAGAATAATAAGCAAATAGTTGAATATTTCAACCGTATTGACAAATTCCTTGCAAATAAATCAGCGAGATTGGGATCTGTTACTGAAACAACAGCTGATACTACTATTGCTGCTGAAACAGCAATGACCGAAGAAACTAAAGCGGACACTACTGCAGCAGCAGATACTACTGCAATGGCTAGTGCCGATACGACAAAAAAAGCAGACACGACTGACCCTTATGCAGGTTTACCTGAAAAAGAAGCGCAAGAGAAATATTTGGCTGACCATCCATTCACACGTTTGTTCACTACATATTTTTTCCCTCCACAGAAAAATGCTCAGCCGCAACCTGTTTATTATGCATCTTCACAATTCCCTGAAGGTGAATATATGTTCAAAGTTTTGGAAGATTCAATTCCGAAATTTAATGAAATTATGAACAGACCGGAAATTAAAGCTATGATGCCTGCCGATTTATCTATTGCATTCGAAGCAAATCCTGATAAAAGGTATGAAGAACAGGGCATTAGAGTATTTGATTTTCATTCGCTCAAAAGTGAAGCGGAATTGACAGGTGATGTTATCACCGATGCAATGGCGACTTATGACCCGACTAATAATTTGCCAATGGTAACAATGGCTATGAATTCTGATGGTTCTGAACGCTGGAGTAAAATCACAGGTGCAAATCTCCAAAAAAGAATTGCAGTTGTGCTCGACGAAAGAGTTTACTCTGCTCCAACAGTACAAAGTAAAATTACAGGTGGTAATTCACAAATTACCGGTATGGCAAATGCAGAAGAAGCTCACTTGTTGGAAATCGTACTAAAAGCAGGTGCACTGAAAGCTCCTGTGCAAATCATTGAAGAAAGAATTGTTGGTCCTTCACTTGGTGAAGATTCAATCCGCAATGGCTTTACTGCTGCAATTATTGCGGCAATCGCTGTTGTGCTCTTTATGTTCTTCTATTATGGAAATGGTGGTTTGGTTGCTGATTTCGCTGTGGTTCTGAATATCTCACTTTTGTTTGGGGTTCTTGCATCACTCGGAGGTACCCTCACATTGCCAGGTATTGCAGGTATTATCCTCACGCTTGGTATGGCGGTGGATGCCAACGTGCTTATTTACGAAAGAATTCGTGAAGAATTAGCACGTGGCAGAAGTATGAAATCAGCTATTGATGATGGTTTCAATAAAGCTTTGAGCGCTATCCTCGACTCTAATATTACAACTTTCATTACCGGTTTAATTCTTTATTATTTCGGCAGCGGTACAATTCAAGGTTTTGCTCTTACTCTTATGGTTGGTATCATTGGTACCTTGTTCACAGCTATTGTGGTTTCACGTGCAATTATTGAAATTATCATGTCACGTGGTGCTACTCACTTTGGTTTCGGGCAAAAGAAAGTTGTTTCTAATAATTAATTTGACGAGGTAAAAAAAATGCAATTTTTTGGTAAAACAAATATAGATTTCGTAAGTAAGAGAAACACTTGGGTGATTTTTTCTGTATCTATTATCGCTATCGGGTTGATTTTCGCTTTTATTTTCCCGCCAAAATTCGGTATTGACTTCACTGGCGGTTCCGAAGTGGCGGTTGCTTTCAGCGAAAATATTAATACAAATGATATTCGTTCAGCTATTTCCGAAGCAGGAATTAAAAATGCTGAAATTAAGTCTTTTGGCGAAGCTAATCAATATCTTATTCGTGTTTCCGAACTTGGAGACGTACAGGTTACTATCCAAAATGCTTTAGAAAAAATTCCGAATAATAAAGTTACAATTTTGAAAGTAGATAAAATTGGCGCTAAAATTGGCGGTGAAATGCGTTTGCAGGCTTATCTTGCAGTGTTCCTTTCAATTATTGCAATGCTTATTTATATTGGATTCCGTTTCGAATTTGTATTCGGTTTGGGTGCAATTGTTGCTTTAGTGCACGATGTGTTTTTCGTAATTTCGATAATTCTGATTTTCAATGGGCTCGGTATTATGGATCTGGAAATTAATCAGTCCATTGTTGCAGCGATCCTAACGGTTGTGGGTTATTCTATTAACGATACTGTGATTATCTTCGACCGTGTACGTGAAAACCGTGTTTCACACAAAGGTATTCACTTAATGAAATTATTTAATTTAAGTGTGAACGAAACATTGAGCAGAACTATCAATACAGTATTAACAGTAGTTATTACTTTGGTTGTTCTTCTTACATTCGGTGGTCCGGTACTTCAAGGATTCTCCTTTACTATGTTAGTTGGTATTTTGGTTGGTACATATTCCTCAATCTTTATTGCAAGCAATTTCGTTATCTTCTATAATGAAAAGATAAAGAAAATTGATTTGGAATCCGGTTGGGCAGCAGAAAAAGCTAAGGCTGCAAAAGTATAGGTAAAATGAACTCAGAATTTTATAATTTTGAAATAAATACTGCAAAAGGGCTTGCATACGTGCAAGCCCCGGAGCAGTTAATTGGCGGAAGAGAAACTCTCGATCTCACAAAACTTTTTGCCGATTTAACTCACAATGTGCATTCTTTCGTAATTGAACTTTCCAAAGTGCACGTAATCAATAGCTCCGGTTTGGGCACATTAATTTTGGCTCACCGTACTTTGTCCGAAAGAGAAATTAAACTCTTCCTGATGAATCCTTCCGATAAAGTGAAGGAAATTATTAAAATTACTCATTTAGATAAAATTTTCTCTATTATTTCGGATTTATCCGAAATTTAATACATTTCTCATCCATTTTTTTCAACTTATATCTAATAAAAAGTTATAAGTTATTAAATTTGTAATTATCACAAAGTACAATTACGAAAAAGATATTTTTGCTCTCAGCAAAATTTTTTGTGTGTGAATATTCGATTAATTTAAAATTTAGGAAAAGAATGTCCGTAACAGCTATACTTGGTTCCCAATGGGGAGATGAAGGAAAAGGTAAAATCGTGGATTTGTTGAGCGATGATTTCGATATCGTTGCACGCTATCAGGGTGGTGCAAATGCAGGTCATACAATTGTAATTAACGGGAAAAAGTATATTCTCCACCTCATCCCTTCAGGAATTTTGCATCCCGGGAAAATTTGCGTTATCGGCAATGGAGTTGTAATAGACCCTGTTGCTTTGATGACAGAAATCGAAATGCTCGCAAAAGAAGGAATAAGCGTTGAAGGCAGACTTTTCATAAGTCACAAAGCTCACCTTATAATGCCATACCATAAAATGCTCGATGCAATGAGCGAAAAAGCTTCCTCTAAAGCAATCGGTACAACAGGCAGAGGAATTGGTCCGGCTTATATTGATAAGTTTTCTCGTGTTGGTGTGAGAATTGTGGATTTACTGGACCGTAAAGGCTTTGAAGAAAAATTGAGAAATAACTTAGAGCAAAAAAATAGAATTATCTGCAAACTTTATGATGGCGAAGAACTCAATGTGGACGAAATCCTAAGTGAATATTTGGATTATGATAAATTAATGGATCCATTCATCACCAACACTACAAGCTATTTGAACAATGCAATGCGTGAAGGCAAGAAAGTACTCGCTGAAGGTGCTCAGGGTGCTATGCTTGATGTTGATCACGGCACATATCCTTTCGTAACAAGTTCCAATCCTACAATAGGAGGTGCTTGCACAGGTTTGGGAATTCCTCCTACGGTAATTAAAAGAATCATTGGAGTTGTGAAAGCATACACTACTCGTGTTGGAAACGGACCATTCCCTACAGAACAGGAAAACGAAAATGGCGTGAAACTGCAAAATGCCGGATTCGAATTTGGTTCCACTACTGGACGTCCACGCAGATGCGGCTGGTTAGATCTTCCCGCTTTGAATTATTCCATTATGATTAATGGTATAACAGACATCGCACTCACAAAAATTGACGTGATGAATGATTTCGATACAATTAAAGTATGTACAGGATATAAACTCAATGGGAAATTGCTCAATAATTACCCTGCAGATATTCCTTCCATGGAACAGGTAGAATGTGAGTATGTGGAATTGCCTGCATGGAAGAGTTTTTCGAGTGAAATCAAAGATTATAATGCACTTCCAGCGGAATTGAAAGATTATATCGCATTTATTGAAAAGGAAACAGGAGTGCCTGTTTCAATAGCTTCAGTTGGTCCGGGAAGAGAGCAAACAATAGTAAGATAAAAAAACTAAGATTTTTTTTTGCTGCGGTGCGAATTAACTTTTTGTACCGCAGTATTTTATTATATTTACTTTTTCGGAAGTAATCATACCGTCTTGCACAACTTCTTCAAGATAGGGAAGAAATGCATTAATTTTTTCCTCTTTATCGACAATTTCTATTAGAACAGGTAAATCTTCCGAAAGACGTAGAATTTTTTGAGAATGAATTCTGCTGCTTGCTCCGAAACCCATAATGCCACGCAAAACAGTTGCACCTGCTAAATTCATCTCACGAGCTTTTAACACGATTTGTTCATAAAGAGGTTTGCTATGAATTTTATCTGTTTCTCCGATAAAGATTCTAAGCAATATTACTGTATCTGTTAATTCCATAATTCATTCCTAAAGAAATTCTTGAAGTTGTAAAGTTTTGTAAAGTTAAATGTAGAGGGGCGGCCCCGCTTTTTTTTATTTTCCGTAGGAGCAGGTTTAGAACCTGCCCCTACAAAATTTCATTAAAAATTTAAAAACTAGATTCCTGCTTTCGTAGGAATGACAGCTACTATCTTTACAAACTTTATAAACTTTATGAACTACTTATAATTTTCCAATCAAGCTTCTGGAAATTACCAAACGCTGGATTTCGCTGGTTCCTTCGTAAAGCTCTGTAATCTTTGCATCACGGTAATAACGTTCTACGTTGAAGTCTTCTGTATAGCCATATCCGCCATGAATTTGAATCGCTTTATTTGCGCAAAACATTGCTACTTCCGATGCTTTCAGTTTAGCCATTGCCGCTTCACGTGAGTAATTCATGCCCTTGTCTTTCATCATTGATGCTCTCCAGGTGAGCAAAAGTGCTGATTCGTATTCAACCCACATATCTGCAATCATCCATTGAATTGCCTGGAAATTAGCGATTGGCTGGTCGAACTGAATTCTTTCTCTCGAATATTTAATCGAATCTTCGATTGCGGCTCTTGCTATTCCCAACGCTTGCGAAGCAATTCCCAAACGACCGCCATCGAGAGTAACCATCGAAAGTTTGAATCCTTTACCCAATTCTCCAAGCAAATTTTCTTCGGGCACGACCACGTCTTCGAGAATAATTTCTGCTGTGGAAGAAGAGCGGATACCCAATTTCTTTTCCAATTTACCAATGCTGTATCCGGGCATATCTTTTGTTACAATGAAAGCAGAAAGATTATGTTTATCTTCACCGCTACGAGCAATCAAAATGAATACATCTGCTTCGTTTCCGTTAGTAGCAAAAAGTTTTGAACCATTTATTACCCAATTATTGCCATCTTTTCGTGCAACTGTCTTTGTATTGCTGGAGTCGGAGCCAGCGCTGGATTCAGTTAATGAAAATGAGCCGATTTTTTTACCGGAAAGTAAATCCGGCAAGAATCTTTGCTTTTGCTCTTCAGTACCAAATCGGTAAATCGGATCGCAGCAAAGTGATGAATGAGCTGAAATGATAACACCTGTAGAGGCGCACCAGCGGGAAATCTCTTCTACGGCAAGGAAATACGAAACATAATCCATTCCCGAACCACCATATTCAGTCGGGTAGGCAATACCCATCAGTCCAAGTTCTCCGGCTTCCTCGATAATTTCTTTCGGGTAGCGGTGATTCCTTTCGTTATCTGAAGCTTGTGGTCCAATTCTCTCTTCGGCAAATTTTGCCACCATATCTTTGAGCATCAACTGCTCTTCAGTTAATAAAAATTGCATTTTGCACCTTAAATATATATTTACACAATCACTTTTTTCGTAAAATTTAAATTAATAATTTTTTTTAAATTAATAATAATTTGACTTTTATTTTAGACACATAATTCGGACTAAATCATTATAAAAAAAACACCCCTCGTTTGAGGGATTCGATGAAATTGTCATTCTGAACGAAGTGAAGAATCTATGTATTCGGCTGTCATTCCTGCGACAGCATGAATCAGGTGTATTTATTTTGAAGAGACAGGGTCTCCCTGTCTTATTGATCACATTAATTTTCCCGGTTCATATACAAAATTTTGTGTCTCTACAATTTAATTAAGTTAAATCCGATTTGGATTCCAATATTATATTATATTTTATTTCCATCTATTTCGGGATAAACATAAGATATTCCAGCCCTCGCAAGAAATATTTCCTGATTTTTGCCGAAATTATCATTGTAATATTCCAAATTAGCAGAAGGTAAGGTTATATATGAATTTTTAATGTAGCCCCTAGTATAAACAGGTAATTGGAAATTTATAAAAAAATCTTTACCTTTTATAATTGGAGTGCTAAAACCTATATCAAATATATTAAATGGATACCCGTACAAAATAAAACCTGTGTATGGAGAAACATTAAATTCTATTCTATTCCTATTTTGAAAGTTATAATTTATACCGATATATAAACTATTGATCTTTTCAAAACCTAAGTGAATACCTAGATTATTATCTCTCAAAGAATCAGTTGTATCTGACGATGCACTAGCAGTTGAATAAATTGAAATGAATAAAAATGAATGTATGAGTACAATGAGTAATGTTTTCATAATTATTTTCCCACAACTATTTTCACAGTTTTAATTTCATTTTTTGTCTTCATTTCGCAAAGATAAACTCCAGTAAGTATTTTATTTGTTTCCCACATCAAAGTATGAATACCTGACTCATATTCCATATTCGTTAAAATACAAATCAAAGAACCTTTTTGATCGTAACTTAAAATTTTCACATTACCTTTTTATGATAAATCAAAAAAATACAAAGCCCTATTTTACTAAGACAAGAAAAAACCGAAAAACTTACATTTTAGGTGAAAATAAATTTGTTTTGAGTTTGTATTTTGAACTTTCATAAATTGAATTTAATTAAATCAAAACTCAAGAAATTGCTTACATTTCGATTTTTTTTCTTAATTTATATTTCTGAAAAAGAAACTATTTCTTAATTACTTTAATTTAATTTATTTGAATTAAAATTTTATTTAGTTAAAACAAAATAAGTTATGCCCCAAAACAGAAATTTAACAGAAGAACAAGTATTCCTTAGGGATACAGTTTGTAAATTCGCTGAAGAAGTTGTCCGACCCGTTGCTGCAGAATTTGACGAAAAAGAAGAATTTCCCTATGACATCGTAAAGCAAATGTTCGAAATGGGATTTATGGGTTGTATAGTACCGGAAAAATTTGGCGGTACTGAACTTGATTATCTTTCTTATATAATAGTCGTTGAAGAGCTTGCAAAAGTGGATAACTCCATTGCTGGCACAGTTGCAGCTCATAACTCACTTGGTACTGCTCCAATTATGTATTTCGGTAATGAAGAACAGAAAGCTAAGTATCTCCCGTTATTATCAAGTAAGCATCTTTGGGGATTCGGCCTCACAGAGCCTAATGCAGGTTCTGATGCTGGTAATACTCAAACAAATGCTGTGCAGGACGGAGATTTCTGGATTATTAATGGTTCCAAAATTTTCATCACAAATGCTGCAACTGATATTACCCTTGGTTCGACTATCCTTACTGTTACAGGTGAGTTGCCAAATGGGAAGAAGGAATATACCTGCTTCCTCGTGGAAAACGACACTCCGGGCTTCATTCAAAAAACTATCCATAAAAAAATGCTTTGGCGGTCATCCAATACTGCTGAACTTTTCCTCGAAGACGTGAGAGTCCATAAATCTCAAATGCTCGGTAATCGTGGAGATGGTTTCCATCAAATGCTGAAAACGCTCGACTATGGGCGCCTTTCCATCGCTTCATGTGGACTGGGACTTGCCGCAGGGGCAACTGCCTATGCACTGAAGTATGCAAAGCAAAGAGTTGCGTTCAAAAAGAAAATTGCATCATTCCAATCCACTGCATTCAAATTTGCAGATATGGATATGGGTGTGGAACTTGCCCGCAACTATCTTTATGAAACTTGCCGTATGGCTCAAGAAGGTCTCCCTATAAGCAAAGAAGGTGCAATTTCCAAACTTTATTGCAGCGAATTGGCACATTCCTGCTCGAATCATGCAGTGCAGATTATGGGCGGCTACGGTCTGATGAAAGAATACGAAGCTGAACGCTATTACCGTGATGCAAAAATTCTGGAAATCGGCGAAGGTACCAGCGAAATTCAACGGCTCGTAATTGCACGCAACATAGGTTGTTGGAGTGATTAGGTGAATTTAATAAATAAATCTAAAACGCTCTGGTTTCGAATAACCGGAGCTTTTTTTTGTATATGCAATGCTTTGAAAATATCGCCAAGAAAAAGTATTTTTTCATGTCAGCACCTATCTATTAATAATTACTTTGTAAGTCTGAGAAAATCTCTCACTTGTTATTCTCAATAAATAACTACCTGTTGGTAAGTCTGAGACATTGAATGATTTTGTGATTGGACCTGGATTGGTAAACTCATCAAGAAGCA
>MHAC01000032.1:0-25530 GCA_001804565.1 Ignavibacteria bacterium GWF2_33_9
GATTGCAATCCGAAAATAATTGCAATAATTAATATGTACGTTTTTTTCAATTTACACCATGTTTTTTCTACTATATACGAATGATAGACAATTTTTGTTACAAAAAGTTTAAGATGAAGAGATTTTTTTTGTTGTCATTCTGAACGTCAGCGAAGAATCCATGGATTTGTTTATCAAGTTTATCAAGTTTATCAAGTATAGCTGTTGTCATTCAGAGCGAAGCGAAGAATTTAGGGCAGTCATCCTCCCTCTATCAAGAGGGGGCAAGGGGGTGTGTCATTCAAAATTTATAATTCAAAATTCATAATTTCTTTGTAATTTGCAATTTCATAAACCGCAATATCTTATGAATCAATTAATTCTTGGTGACTGCCTCGAAGTGATGAGGAAAATGGACAGCGAAAGCGTTGACCTGATTTACCTCGACCCTCCTTTTTTCTCTAACCGCAATTATGAAGTAATTTGGGGCGACAAAGGCGAAATTCGTTCATTCGAAGACCGCTGGAGCGGTGGAATAGACCACTACATCGCCTGGCTGAAGGAAAGAGTAACAGAAATGCACCGATTGCTCAAACCCACAGGCTCTATTTACCTCCATTGCGACTGGCACGCTAACTCATATATCCGTGTTCTTATTCTAGATAAATTATTTGGTGAGAATAATTTTGGTAATGAAATTTCATGGATACGTTCAAATCCTAAAAGTCATGGTTCAAAAAGATTTCCAAACTGCAAAGATTCAATTTTCTTTTATACAAAATCTCAGAATTATAATTTTAATAAAGTATTTACTACGCATGATGAAGAATATGTATTAAGCAATTATAAATATATTGACGATGACGGAAGAAGATATACAACTATGCCATTATTGAATCCAAATGATAATAGACCTAATTTAACATATGAATTTTTAGGGCATACAAAAGTCTGGAGATGGACAAAAGAGAGGATGAGAAAAGCATATGAAGAGGGATTAATTGTTCAGACTGGACCTAATACTGTACCAAGATATAAACTATATTTAGAGGATTCAAAGGGTAAAACAATTACTGATAGTTGGTCAGATATAGATAATATATCGAAAAAGGAAGAAATCGGTTATCCAACCCAAAAACCGGAAAAACTTCTTGAAAGAATTATTTATGCAAGTTCGAACGAAGGCGATGTAATTCTTGACCCATTCGTAGGCGGCGGCACTACGGTTGTTGTTGCAGACAGATTAAAACGCAAATGGCTCGGGATTGACCAATCCGTCCAAGCAGTGAAAGTTTCCGAAATGCGGCTGAACAATCAGCAGGATTTATACTCAGAGCCCTTTTCTGTCATCCTCCACAAATACGATTACGATACTCTCCGCTACAAAGACGCTTTCGAGTTCGAAAAGTGGATTGTGGAAAGGTTCGACGGACTTGCTAACACCAAACAAAGAGGCGATTTGGGAATGGACGGAAGACGCAGGGACGGAACGCCAATTCAGGTGAAACGGTCAGACAACATCGGCAGAAACGTAATAGACAATTTCAAATCAGCTTGTGAACGATTCGACAAATCGCTTTACGAAAAAAACAAGAAAGCTGAAGAACCAATAGGTTATATCATAGCATTTTCCTTTGGCAAAGGAGCCATTCAGGAAGTTGCACGCCTAAAAAACGAAGAAAACGTAATCATCAAATTGGTAACTGTGGAAGAAATAGTTCCAATCGCCAAAAAGCCTAAATTAACCATAGAAATAGATGATTTGGGAACTGATGCCAAAGGACTGCGGGAAATCGAATTCACCGCCCAAACCGAAGCGGAAGTCGAATTTTACGGCTGGGATTGGGATTTCGTGGAAGGACAATCCTTCAAAGCCGAAGTCCTACTCGATAAAACCGGCAAGCAATCCTCTAAGTTCAAACCCGGCACCCACACAATCGCCGTCAAAGCAATAGATTTCGAAGGTCTCGAAGCAATCGAGGTTATAAAGTTGAAAGTAAATGGCAAGGTGGAGAGGGGATAGGGATGATTACAAAAAAAAACTTGCCCTAAGAACGCTGTGCAAATGGGAAGCGGGGCAAGTATGTTAACACAAAATTAAGAAAAAAAAATGAAACAGCATACAAATCAAGAAAAAAAAGAATATAATAAACCTCCTCTCACAAAAGAACTGCATATTAAGATGTTGAAAGAAAGAGGAATGATTTTTAGTAATGAAAAAAAAGCAAATTTTCTTTTTGAAAATATTAGTTATTATAGATTAAGTGGATATTGGTTCGAAGAATATTTAGATATTCAGGAGAAAACATGTTTCAAGGATAATACTTTATTTGAAGATGCTTTTGAAAGATACTGTTTCGATAAGGAATTAAGGAAATTAGTTTTTTCAGAAATAGAGAAAATTGAAGTTTCAATTAGAGCTCAAATTATAAATGTAATGAGTTTAGCATATGGACCATATTGGATTGATAATAATACTCTTTTTGTTGATGAATTAGAACGACGAGATTTCAAACAATCTTTGATAGATACTTTTATTAAAAGTGATGAATTATTTATTCGGTCTTTCAAAGAAAAATATTCAAATGATTTGCCACCAAGTTGGGAAATTTTAGAGTTAATTTCTTTTGGGAAATTATCAAAGTTATACAGAAATATACAATGTGCAGAAAAGGCAATTATTTCTAATTATTATGGTTTGCCTGAATATGTACTTGTGAAATGGCTTCACTCACTTGCCTATGTAAGAAATATATGTGCTCATCATACCAGGCTTTGGAATCGTCATATTTCAATTTCTCCAATCTTGCTCAGGCATTCGAAAAGAACTTGGTTAAAAGAACAAGTCAATAATAATAGAATATATTTTTCTTTATCTATAATTTTATTTTTTTTACAGACAATTAATCCTAATTCCTCTTTTAAACTTAAAATTTATAAGATAATTGAAAATTATCCAAAAATTAATATAATAAAAATGGGCTTTCCAATTAACTTTGAAAAAGAAGTTCTGTGGAAAAGATAGCACATTTTTTACATGCTGATTTTGCTCTATAATCACTACAACCTAACCGGATAAGAAATACGTGTAGTGAAGGGATAGGTATTTGTTAAGACAGGTCTGAGACCTTGTCTCTACGGAGATACATAAAACAGACCGGGACTCCTGCTTTCGCCCCGATTTCTTCCGGTCAGGCAGAAATAACATCCAAAATGAAGTAAAATACAATAAGAATCCCGCTTTCAAGCAGGATTCTTATTCAAGTCATTATCAATAACCTGTTTTAGAGGGAGCTGCAAAATTTTATTCAGCTATTCTAATATTAATTGTAATTTTTATTATGCGGTTCTTTTCTGAACTCCACTTTACGTCCCTAAACCATAAATCATTATCAAGTTCAATATTATTAATAAAAGTACCTGAATTATTGCCTTTTGCAATTTGATTATCGGCATAATCTTTCAAATCTTCCCATTCCGGATTACTTCCATTCGGACCAAACATATCCGGAAATTTCCGTGGATTAATATTCCAGAAACCATCAATATTTCCTTTGTCAACACAAACTAATTTACTAACAGAACTTGAAAACCAGCCTGCGTCTTCGTGTTTTTCTTTCACAACATTATAACCATGTTGTCCGATATTCTCATATTCAATAATAATTGTTCTGCTAAATGTAGGAGCTATCGAAAATAAAGAAAAAAATAATACTAATACAATTGTTTTCATACAATTCACCTAATTAATTTTTCAAATAATTTTTCACTATCACTTATTACAGTGGTATATTATCATGTTTCTTATAAGGATTCTTATCCACTTTGTTTTGCAGCAGATTGAATGCTTCAATTAAAATCGGACGTGTCCTGCTTGGCTCGATAACATCATCAATGTAACCGTAAGAAGCAGCTATGTATGGATTTCCGAATTTTTCATTATATTCATTAATAAGTTCATCTTCCCTAGCAACCGGGTCAGCAGCAGAATCAATTTCTTTCTTAAAGATAATTTCCACTGCACCTTTTGCACCCATTACGGCAATTTCTGCTGTAGGCCAAGCATAGTTCAGGTCACCACGAATATGCTTGCTGTTCATCACATCGTAAGCACCGCCATAAGCCTTGCGGGTAATAACTGTTACTTTTGGCACAGTTGCCTCAGAATATGCAAAGAGCAACTTTGCCCCATTTGTGATAATTCCGTTCCATTCCTGATCTGAGCCCGGCAAGAAGCCTGGAACATCTTCCAAAGTGAGAAGCGGAATATTGAATGCATCGCAGAAGCGGATGAAACGAGCTGCTTTCTTTGAAGAATTAATATCCAGTACTCCTGCCAAAACAGCAGGCTGATTGGCAATCACACCAATGGAACGCCCACCAAGGCGTATGAATCCGACAACGATATTCTGCGCATAATCTTTGTGTACTTCCAAGAATGTATCTTTATCAGAGATTTTATCAATTATATCACGAATATCATAAGGCTGATTTGGATTAGCAGGTACAATATAGTTCAATTCCTTATCCATTCTGTCATAAGGGTCGTCATTCGGAATAAATGGCGGTTCTTCAGCATTATTCTGGGGCAAATAACTCAAGAGCTTTTTAGTAATATTCAGAGCATCAATATCATTATTTGCAACAAAATGAGCAACTCCGCTTTTGGAAGCATGAGTATCGGCCCCGCCTAACTCTTCACTTGTCAACTCCTCATGAGTAACAGTTTTCACAACTTTCGGACCAGTCACGAACATATAGGAAGTGTCCTTGACCATAATAATGAAATCAGTGATAGCCGGGGAATAAACTGCCCCGCCGGCACATGGACCCATAATTACTGAAATTTGCGGTACAACACCTGAAGCAAGAGTATTCCGTAGGAAAATGTCAGCATAAGCACCGAGGGAAATCACTCCTTCCTGAACACGTGCACCGCCGGAATCGTTCAACCCGACAACAGGTACTCCGATTTTGGTTGCCATATCCATAATTTTGCAAATTTTACGTCCGTGCTGTTCAGCCAAAGAACCCCCAAGCACAGTGAAGTCCTGTGAAAATATCATCACTTTTCTTTGTGAAATGTTTCCAAAACCAGTCACAACACCGTCACCAAGGAAAACTTGTTTATCCAATCCGTAAGAATTGGAATGATGGTGCGCCAAAGCATCCATTTCATTGAAAGACTGTTTATCGGTTAGAAAATCAATTCTTTCACGTGCAGTGAGCTTGTTTTTGTCATGTTGTGACTGAATTCTTGCATCCCCACCTCCCAAAGCGGCTTTGTTCTTTAAATCTTTGAGTTTAGAGAGTTTTTGGTCTATTAAATACTTATTTTCGTCCATACTAATACAATTAAATTATCATTAAAAAATAAAATTAAAAAAAAAATGGCAAATAATTATGTTTTTAATAATTTTTTCATTAATTTCATTTTTTATAAAAATTACAATTTACAAAGATTTAGATAATGTTAAAAAGAATTTTAGTTGCGAATCGTGGTGAGATTGCAATTCGTATAATGAGAGCAGCAAAGGAATTAGACATTGAAACGATTGCTGTATATCATGAAGTAGATAAGAACAGTCATTATATTCACTTTGCTGATTTTGCAATGGAAATAACCGGACCAACACCCAAATCTGCTTATTTGGATTATGAGCAAATTATAAGCAAAGCCAAGCAAATTGGAGCTGATGCAATTCATCCCGGATATGGTTTCCTTTCTGAAAATGCTGTTTTTGCAAAGGCTTGTACTGAAAATGGAATAAAATTTATCGGTCCTTCGGCTAGTGCAATTGAATCAATGGGCAGCAAAACAAATGCTCGTGAGATTATGTCAGCAGCAGGAGTTCCCATAGTTCCCGGTACGAAGGAACCAATCAAAGACATAAATGCAGCAAAGCAAATTGCCGATGAAATTGGTTATCCGATTTTACTGAAAGCTTCTGCCGGTGGTGGCGGTAAAGGAATGCGTGCAGTTCATTCCGAAGATGAATTCGAAACAAATTTTGAATCTGCTCAGCGTGAAGCAAGCAAAGCCTTTGGTGATGATTCAATTTATATCGAAAAATTAATCATTAATCCTAAACATATAGAAATTCAAATTATTGCTGATTCTTATGGCAATTGTGTTTATCTTGGTGAAAGAGATTGTTCTATTCAGCGGCGTCATCAGAAATTGATTGAGGAATGTCCTTCAACAGTTCTGGATGCAGTTACTCGTGATAAAATGGGACAGGTTGCCGTTGCTGCTGCAAAAGCTGTGGGATACGAAAATGCGGGTACAATCGAATTCCTTTTCGATAAAGATAGAAACTTTTATTTTCTGGAAATGAATACTCGTTTGCAGGTGGAACATCCGGTAACTGAGATCGTTACACGTGTTGACTTAGTGAAAGAGCAAATAATGGTTGCAAGCGGGGAAAGACTGAGTATTTCGCAGGACGAAATACCGATATGCGGTCATGCAATTGAATGCAGAATTAATGCAGAAGATGTTTATAATGACTTCCTGCCGGATACTGGGAAAATTACTTTCATACAGGAACCTTCAGGAAATGGAGTTCGAATCGACAGCGGAATTGCCACAAATAGTGAAGTTACTGTGCATTTTGACCCGATGTTGGCTAAACTGATTTGCTTCGGTAAAAACAGAAGCGAAGCAATCGAAAAAATGACACGCTCACTCAAAAATTTCATAATTCACGGGATAAAAACAAATATTCCTTTCCACCTTGCAGTAATGAATCATCCACTTTTCCGTGAAGGTACTTTCGACACAGGTTTTCTGGAAAATGACTTCGATTTTTCCGTAATGGAATATATCCCTGATGAAAACATTGAATCACTTGCAGCAATTATAGGGTATTTCATCCATGATTTGAAGAATAAATCCCTGCCGATTAAATCACAGCAAAGCATAAGCAAATGGAAAGAGAAACAACTTTTAACCAGAAGGATTGTGTAGGAGTTTATTATGAATGAATTTATAGTAAAGATATTAGATAAAGTTTTCAGCATTGCACAATCCCCCGATGGGAAAATAATATTCGTAAACGATAAACCTTACCATATTGAATTACTCAAAAAACTTGGGAATAGTTATAAGGTATTCAATGTGAACGGAAAAAATTTTAGAGTTGGAATTGATGAACTCGATGACGACCAGTTTAAGTTGCATCTGGAGAATCGTGACTTAATCGTGCAGTCAATTAATTCAAATGCGGAAGTGCTGGAAAAATACATGAAAACTTCTTCAGGAAGTGCCGGTGGTGCATCAAAGATTAAAGCACCAATGCCCGGACTTGTCGTGAAAATCCTGAAGCATGAAAATGATACTGTAAAAAAAGGTGAAACAGTTGCCATAATAGAAGCGATGAAGATGGAAAATTCAATAAAGTCTCCTATGGATGGAACAATTCAAACCGTTAAAATTACAGAAGGGAAGCCTGTAAATAAAGATGAAATTATGTTCGAAATTGAATAAAATATCCCTCTTCGGAGGTATTTTATTTACATTCGTACTTCTATTAGGAATGGATGAATTAAATCTTTTTCTTAATTTACTTTGATAATCCAATTTGACCTAAATTAATTTTCATTCATTTTGATACAAAATCGTGTTTAATGTGTTATTAAAGTAAGATAAATTTACATTTTGTAAATTTTGGATAATTTTGCTTTATTATGAAGGTGACAAAATGAAAAAGTTACTGTTAGTATTGATTATATTCCTCATTCCTTTTATTTCTATTCCGCTCAATGCTGCCTGGATTGATAAAGGAGATCATAAAGAATTAGACAGAAAAATTTCCGGAACAAATGTAATAGCTTTTGATGAAGCAGGAAAGTATTTCTATACTTTCAGTGGTGATACTTGTCTAAGGAAGTGGAATTATTTTTCAGCTGAGGTTACTGATAGTTTGAAAATCAAATATCATGGTAAATATTTGTCCTGTTTTTTTTCTTCAGATAAGAAAGTCTTCGGAATAGCTTATAATTCTGGTGGTTGGGATTTTACTAATACCATAATATTTGAGGCATATAATCTAAACACTTTTGAAAAATTGGATAGTGCAGTTAAAACAGTTTGGAATCCTGGTGGTGATCATGGATACTATGTTTATAATTATTTTAATAAATTAGATTATTCATTTAATAATCATTATTTTATAATTGGTTTTGGTTATTCCCAATCATCGACAACAATGGGGATAACAGATTATACCTATAACGGAAGTTTATTTACTATTTCAGGCATTGATAATAAACAAAATATCTTAGCTGAAGGATTCATCAATAATTTTAATGTATACCAAAATCAAAACAGATCTGTGTATATTACTGCTAGAGGATATTCTTCGGATCAGAATGATTATGACTATTTATCTGTATATATTTCAGATACTACTTTTACACATTCTCAAAAAATTATAGATTATTCAAAAAGCTTAGGCTCTACTTCCACTTACTATGAAATCAGAAATGCAATTCTCAATCAACATGATTCATGTGCTTACTTGACCTCAGAAAATTCCAAAATTCTTAGAACATATGATTATGCTGCAAAGAAATTTTTGAAGGAATATACCATGCCTGCAACTACAGCCTATTGGATTAATATGTCTGATGATTCAAGGTTTTTATTCTTACCATATTTTAATCATTTGAGAATTTTACATCCGCAAACTAAAACTCAAATTGCAGAATTCAATTTTGATGCAGATTTAATTTCATATGCATATAATGTAGAAAATAACGCATTAATATCACTATCGAAAAGCAATACAATAGAATTGAGATATCCCGAAGAATTTGTTATAGAAAATGATTTTATTGTATCAGATACCCTGACATATGAAAACACTCCTATCACTTATTATTATAATGGTCCAAAGAAAATAATGAAATATTTGTGGGATTTTGGTGATGGAACAACTAGTGAAGAGAGATGTCCAAATCATTCTTATTTAAATATTGGAACATACACAGTTAAACTTAATATCAAAGATATTGATAATAATATCACGGATATGGAAAAACAGAATTTAATCAGAATTATTGATACTTTAACAGCAGATTTCATTGTTCAGTACCAAGATCCAAAGGATTATCATAATATAGTTTTCAAAAATCTTTCAAAAGGAGACATAAGGAATATTACCTGGGATTTTGGAGATGGAAGTAAAATCGAACATTCATTTAATGCTAATCACAGTTATGCATTTGATGGTTTTTATAATGTTTCACTGACAATTGAAGATGAGAAAGCAACTAAAACTATAATCAGAAAAGTTGTCAATGTTCTAGAAGTACCTGCAATTCTATCATACGTAACGCCACAAGATTCTATCATTCAAGGCTTTAGTAAAGAAAATCCATCTCCTAATTCATTGGTTAATGTAAATTTTGTTTTTGAAATATCTCCAAATAAAAATTATTATGTAAATACTAACTGGTATATTAATACACAAATTGGTGTTTTTAGTGGTTCTCGATTAACGATATCCGATTCAACTTTCCGTCAAATTAAAGATGATGAATCAATAATAACAAATTATAATAATAAATGTAGATGGTATTTTGACAATGAAGGGGTCTATTTATACAATGGTTCCAATTTTTATAAATACAATTTGTTATTGGATACAGTTTTAAAACATTTTACAGCAGACAATTATACACATTTTCTTTATATTCCAGATTCAACTTTATTAAGGTTATATTTGAATCCTGACAAGAAGAACGCTTTGCTGAAACGATATTCTTGGCAAGGAGATTCATTATGGTCAAGAAATTTGCCGGTTTATTCAAATCATTTATGGGATTTGAATAAAGAAATGATTTTATATACTGGTCAGGAAAATTCAGGTATAAATTTTTATAAATATGATTTTAATGGAAATTTACTTGACACCTTTAAAATTTCAATTAATTGTAACAATCCTAAATTAATCTTAACACAATCAGGAAGTGAAATATATTTTGAAAATTATGGAAATTCAGTTATGATTTATAAAATTGTAGATAATCTTCTTAAGGATAGTTTGCTTCTGACAAATTATTTACAGATTTTTTACGATAATGATTATCAATATGCAGCAATACAACCAAAATTATTTAAAGAAAAATACATTGCAATTACAGGTCAATCTCCTTTACCCGGCTATATTATTTTAGACACAAATTTAAAAATAATATATAATAAACGTTTTCCAAATGTTAGACAAAAGTTCGCACAAATTCAAATTATATCAAAAAACGTTGTACAAATGGAATATTTAAGTTTCCTATCTTCAAGTGATACTAAAATATCAATATTGACAGATACAATTCCGGATGGGATTTTAGATATACCTGATTCATCTGATTCAATAAATGATAGTATACCATTGCTTTCTGAAATCCAGATTCTTCCTAATCCTGCAAGTGACAATGTGGAGTTTATTTTACCTAAGAATACTGAAATTGGAACCTTGAAAGTATTCAATATGCAATCACAGCTAATATATTCCAAAGAGGGTATTTGGGACAGATTCACCTTGAATTCACAAATATTTCCACCGGGAGTATATTACTGCATTTTCACTACAAATAAATCACAAAAAGTAATAACACAGAAATTTATAGTGGTGAGGTAATATAATTAGCTACTTATCCCAGCAAATTTTCTAATGCAGAATCAAGTTCGGGGAATTTGAAGTGGAACATTTTGGTTTCGAGTCTTTTGGAACTTACCCTTTGCGAAGCAGTTACCATATAGCTGCTTTCACCTAATATTAATTTCAGCGCCAATTCAGGAACTCTGAAAAGAGCAGGTCTATGCAAAGTTTTACCTAATTCTTTTGCAAAATCTTTCATCGTAACCGGATTTGGTGCGACAAGATTGTAGGCACCTTCGTAGCGGGAATTTTCAGACATTTCTATTATTGCATTGACATAGTCTTGAATATGAATCCACGAAAAATACTGCTCTCCGCTACCAATAGGACCACCAACGAAAAAGCGGAATGCCGGCAGCATCTTTGCCAATGCGCCAAAGTGCTTATCCAGCACAACACCTATACGTGGATTTACTAATCTAATATTTGAATTAACATTCTGAGAGGCTCTTTCCCAGTCATAGCAAAGCTTTGCAAGAAAATCTTCCCCTGCAGAGCAATGTTCGTCCAGCAATTTATCGCCCTGGTCTCCATAGTAACCAATTGCAGAAGTAGAAATCAATGTCTTTTCTTCCGAAAATTGGTTCATCAAATCAATGATATGATTAGTAGTAACTATTCTCGAATTATACATCATAGACTTATAGGCATGAGTCCATCTGCCGGAAGCAATATTGCTCCCGGCTAAATTGATGACTACATCAGCTTCTTTGAAAATTGAAAGTAATGAATTTGTATTCTTTTGAGAGAAGTCGCTATGAGCAGTTGCATTTGGTAAAACCTTACGGGAATGTTCAGGATTACGGGAAATATTACAAAATTCATGATCTCTTGCAACTATTTCTTTAGCAATTGCTTTGCCTAAAGCACCTGTCCCACCTACGAGTACAAATTTCATAAAATACCTTACTGAGAATGTTCAGTTAAAAATCTGTCTGCATCAATCGAAGCGGCACATCCGCTGCCTGCAGCAGTAATTGCTTGTCTGTATGTTGGGTCTTGCACATCTCCGCAGGCAAAAACACCCTCTATATTTGTATATGTCGATTTCCCTAATGTTTTGATATATCCCACATCATCTGTTTCAATCACATCCTGGAATAATAAAGTGTTTGGTGTATGACCAATTGCAAGGAAAACTCCGTCCACTTGGTGTTCAGTAACTTCTTTGGTTTTTACATTGCGAATTTTTACACCTGTGAGTGATTTCATCATCATTTTTTCTTCACCCAAAAATTCATCTATAACAGAATCAAGCATCAATGAAATTTTAGGGTGTTCTTTCACTCTATCCAGCATAATTTTAGATGCTCTGAATTCATCACGACGATGAATTAAAGTAACAGATTCGGCAAAGTGAGTTAAATAAAGTGCATCTTCCATTGCAGTATCTCCACCGCCAACAACAAACACTTTTTTGCCACGATAAAAGAAGCCGTCACACGTAGCACATCCGCTAATACCATAACCGTAAAATTTATGTTCGGATGGAATATTCAGTTTTTTTGCACTTGCTCCTGTTGCAATAATTACTGCATCAGCAGTATATTCTTTGTCGGCATCACTTTTAATTTTAAAAGGTCTGGAACTAAAATCTACGTCAATTGCAGATTCAAAAACTGTTGCAGCATTGAATCTATTAGCTTGCTTGCGGAATATTTCCATCATTTCCGGGCCTTGAATTCCATCAGCAAATCCGGGATAATTCTCAACCTCAGTTGTTTGTGTTAATTGTCCTCCGGGCTGAGGTCCTTCTAACACAATTGTGGAACGATTAGCTCTTGCAGAATAAATTGCTGCAGTTAATCCTGCAGGCCCTGTACCAATAATAACAATTTGATAATTTTCAGTCATTTTTTCCTGTTTGTTTATTAATTAATATATAATTTTTTTAAGTTTTATAAGTTGATTTAATATTAACGTTTATAATTTTGAGTAATTTTAATATTGCTAAACAGCAATATGTATTAACGAATTTATATTAAATATCTTAACTATATAAAAATTAATTTCCGTAATTTAGTAAAAAAAATTGAGATACAAATGTCTGAAAATATTTGGGAGTCATATCACACTAGGCGAACTGAAGGAAATGAAAAAGTAATGGGGCAGAATTTCACTCCATATAAGCGATTTTATTCTCTGGACACTTTATGTTATCAGGAGGGGACTATACCTGAAAAGTATAAGGAGTTAATGGGTTTAACAGCATCGCTGGTACTTCGTTGCAAAGATTGTGTACTTTATCATATTGAACAATCCATCGAAGCAGGAGCTAACCGAGAAGAGTTGAACGAAGCTATGAACATTTCAGTTGTTGTGGGCGGTTCCATTGTGATTCCGGAACTGAGATTTGCTTTAACAGCGATTGATGAATACTATCAAATACATTAAAATAAATTTCGTTTCACTAATAAAAATTTAATCTTATGGATATTTTAAATGAAAATTCAGCTGCCTATATAATCTTTGGTGTGACCATTGCTTTGAGTTTATTCATACTTTATGTAAGAAGGGATTTGTTTGATAAATTTGCTTTGGATCCATACTCTATAAGCCGTGGGAAGAAATATCCAACAATTTTGGTGAGTGGATTTATTCATGCAAATCTGACTCATTTGCTCTTTAATATGCTCACATTTTACTTTTTTGCATTCAATCTCTGCTCTATTGTTGGTGGAAAGGATTTTCTGATTATTTACCTTACATCTTTGATTATTGCAAACCTACCTTCAATAGTAAAACATAAAAATAATCCAGCATATAGGTCAATTGGTGCTTCAGGAGCAATCTCCGGAGTTCTTTTCTCATTCATTTTGTTTTCTCCTAATTCTACATTAATGATTTTCCCAATTCCTTTCCCATTGCCTGCATATATATTTGCTGTATTATATCTCATTTGGAGTTATTTCGCAGCAAAGCAATCCGGAGATTTCATAAATCATGATGCGCATTTTTGGGGAGCAATTGCTGGAATAATTATCACTATTTTATTAATTCCTGATTCAATAAGTATTTTCCTGAGTAATTTTTAATGAATATGAATAAACCAATATTTAAAGATATAGAAGAAGCACACAGACGAATTTCCGAGTTTATACATCGTACTCCGGTATTAACTTGCAAAAGTCTTGATACAATTGTTGGTGCTAATTTATATTTCAAATGCGAAAATTTCCAAAAAGTAGGTGCTTTCAAATTTCGTGGAGCGACTAATGCAGTACAACTTTTAACAGATGAAGAAATGAGTAAAGGTGTGGTTACACATTCTTCCGGTAATCATGCTCAGGCACTTGCACTCGCAGCTAAAATGAGGAAAATCAAGGCATATATTATTATGCCAAGTAATGCCCCGAAATCAAAAGTTGAAGCAGTTAAAGGATATGGTGGAAATGTCATTTTCTGCGAACCGACTTTGGTTGCAAGAGAAACTACTACACAGAAAGTTATTGATGAAACCGGAGCAAAGCTGATTCATCCTTATGATAATTTTAATATAATTGCAGGACAGGGAACTGCAGCAAAAGAATTGATTGAAGATGTTGGTTTTATGGATATTATTATGGCACCGGTTGGAGGAGGTGGTCTTTTGAGCGGTACGTCCATTTCAGCAAAAGAATTACTCCCGCATGCAAAAGTAATTGCTGCTGAACCAAAGAATGCAGATGATGCCTTTCAGTCCTTTTATTCCAAATCATTTATTCCGTCAGTAAATCCTAATACAATTGCTGATGGATTGAAGACTTCCTTGAGTGACCTTACTTTCTCTATTATTTTAGAAAAAGTTGATGAAATATTGCCTGTGAAAGAGGATACTATTGCAGAAGCGATGAAATTAATCTGGCAGAGAATGAAAATTATTATTGAGCCATCTTCGGCAGTACCACTTGCAGCAATTATGGAAAATCCTGAAGTATTTGCAAATAAAAAAGTAGGAATAATACTATCCGGTGGTAATTTGGATTTCGACAATCTTCCATTTAATTGATATTAATTATGCATACTTTTTCACAAAAATTAATAGATTTATACTCGCAAAATCGTAATCCCGAAACAGCAGTCTGGGCAAAGAAATATATGCGTGACCAATATGAATTCTTTGGAATTTCGAGCCCGGAAAGGAAAGTATTAATGAAGGTATTTTTTGCTGAAAATCTCTTGCCGGATTACAATGAATTACAGGAAATTATCGAAGATTTATGGAATGCATCAGAAAGAGAATTGCAGTATTTTGCAATGACATTACCTGAAAAATATAAACGCCGCTGGGGAATGGAGTTTGTTGAACTGATTGAGTTTATGGTGACAAACAAATCCTGGTGGGATACTGTTGATTTCATAGCATCGCATTTGGCAGGTTCTTATTTTAAGAAATTCCCAAATATGATTGAACCAAAAACAACTGAATGGATGCAATCAGGAAATATTTGGCTGCAAAGAGTTTGCATAATTTTCCAATTGAAATACAAGAAACAGATAAATGAAAATCTACTTTATAGTTTTTGCGAAGAAATGAAGGATTCAAAGGAATTTTTCATACAAAAGGCTATTGGCTGGGCTTTGAGAGAATATTCCAAGACTAATCCCGAGAGTGTTCTAGCCTTCGTTAATGAAACAGATTTGAAACCACTAAGTCAAAGAGAAGCAACCAGGATTATATACAAGAAGATTAAATGAAATTGAATGTTCGAGAAAAACAAAGTATTCTTTCACGTGCATATTAATTTTCACCTTTATCAAATCTTAAACTGATACTTGTCGGAGTGACTGGACTCGAACCAGCGACCCCTGCGTCCCGAACGCAGTACTCTACCGACTGAGCTACACTCCGATTTCTTCTAATTCAGGATGGATGATTTCGATAATTCGAAAATCATCTTCATCAGGTTTATACATTATTTTAACTTTTATGGAACGGGTAGGAATCTGATTAGTTCTGTCAGACCATTCAATGATTGTGATTGCTTCATCGTCATTCAGGTATTCATTGAAGCCAATTTCGAGTAATTCTGCTTCTTTTTCGAGCCGGTAAAGATCAATGTGGTAAATTGTCAGTGGTTTCTTATTGATTTTTGCATTATATTTATTGACAATAGTAAAAGTTGGGCTTGTAACAATTTCTTCAACGCCAAAATAATTACAAATTCCTTTTGTAAATTCTGTTTTACCTGTTCCTAAATCTCCGTAAAGAGCAACAATATCGCCAGGAGTAAGCCCTGCGGCAAACTTTTCAGCTGTATGTATTGTTTCTTCTTCAGAATTTGTATAAATTATCATTAACTTCTTTATTAATCGATTACAAATTTATCAATTTCCGAGAAAATAACAATTTGTTTAATTTAGAAGTTTAATAAATTAAATTTACTTCTATCTTCAAAACATAAATCTGCCACAAAATCAAAATTTTGTGTTGATTTGTAATATTATTATATTATTTTTGTTTTTATTGTAATGAACTTTTGTAACTTTCTCTATTATGTTGTCATTTAATATACGGAATTTACTATGTAAATTTTTCATTATCAGCATTATTTCACAAGTGCCGGGTTTGAGTTGTTTATATGGATATGATATTGTTCTTCAGGAAATTGCAAATTCATCCTTTCAAAATTATAACAATAATTATTTCGTAATTCCTGATTCACTTGCTCAATTAAAATTAACATATCAAAATAATTCCGGTTATCAGGAACTTAATATTGACAATATTTCACTTTATTCTGAATTTGATGGCCAGTATAATCTGAGATTTTTGAAAAATGCATTAAATACTTCCGAAGATTATCATTCCCAAAATACAACATTTAATCATAAGGATTCTTCAAGTTTCAACATGTTTTTATTTTCCAGTAATTATAACGGAATGTTTAAACTGAAATATTTTAAGAAAATAAAATCCCTTTATTTTATTTTGCATCCAACATTCGAAAGTTCCGGAGGATATTATGTACCAAGGAATTCGGAAGATAACTTTTTGGATTTGAAATTTTTGGAAAATTCTTCATTTCAAAATATTGGAATTAATGCTGCTGCAGGTTTCCAGAGTGAAAAAGCAAAAATCACTTTGAATATCCTACTTAACCGTTCTAAACTATACATACCCGTGAAAATTGATGATACAACTAATTTCAAACAGCAATTCACCTCATATAATTCCTTATTGAATTATCTTAATTTTGAGAATTCAATCAGTTCAAATCTGAAAATCAGCGGCAATTTTTTTATGCGGAATTTTTTGAGGGATTATGGTGCAACGTACGATTCATTAACTACTTTACGCAAGACTTTCAATTCAATGCTACAGGTTGATGAATTTAATTACGGTGGTAATTTTAATTTAGAAACTACTTTGCTAAATTTGAAATTACCATTCAATCTTAAATTCCATTATTCTCAAAATATATTCTTATTTTCCAATGCTTTCGAAAATAGCCGTGTCAGGACGGAAAGCGAAAGATTGAATATTTGTGCAGAACAAAATTTAGAAATTAATGAAAGTTTCATTACAGAATTTGCAGTCAGGTTAAAAAATCACAAAATTATTTACTCTGAATTTGGTGATTTACCGAAAAATATGTCTGCATTTGAATATTTGGCAAATTTTAAATATATGTTTTCCGATTCCTCTTTTATTAATTGTAAAATTGAAAATTATCCAATATTTCCTTTTGCTGCAAATTATTATCAAATTGCACCATATCAGTTAGAAAATCTGGATTTATCACCCGAAAACTGGTATGTATTGGATATAAAATATTATCAATCAGAAAACAAAAATTTCCATTTTAATTTATCTGCCAATATATCTTTTGGAGATAATTTGATTTATCCTAATTATCTCGATACTTTGACATATCAAATGAAATCAGATGCTTCTTGCAGTGCATTAGGTGGTTCTCTGGACTTATATTATAATCTTTTTGGAATAAAATTCAGTTCATTGACTAAAGTTTACTTTATTGATTTTTCAGATGAAAATTTATCGCTTGTGCAAAACTTTAGATTTCCCAAATTTTCAGAAACATTGTCTGTTTCCTTTTTATTTAATTTTGGTTTAAATATAACATTACAAGATAATTTCCGGACAGGACTAGCAAGTTATGATTATACTAATCACAAGAATATCACTTTGAATAATATGAATATCCTTGATTTATACCTTCAGCAAAAGATATATACTGAACAAATTTTCTTAGCAATCCGTAATCTGACAAATCAATACTTTGAATATAATTTTAGAATGCCCGAATCAGGATTAAATTTCCTTTTAGGAATTTCTTTGACTTTGTAATTTTTTTTTGTAATTTTACACATTTATTAAACCTGTAATGGCAAAGCATATAGAATACGAAATACAATATCTGAAAGGAGTAGGTCCACGCAGAGCTGAAGTCTTTGCGGAAGAAGGCATAAAAACTTTCAATGATTTGGCAGTATATTTCCCTCGAACATACATTGACCGCAGCAGTATGAGTTCCATTGCGGCTCTTGCAAAAATTCTAAAAAATGATAACGAAGAAAATCTGCGAAATGTAAAGTTTAATGAAATTTCATTCAAAAAGGAATATTCGATATTAGGCAAGGTAATCAATAAAAAGTTGACGGAGATCAACCGATTCAAAAAGATTTTGAATATTATTATTTCCGATGGAAGTGGTGTCAATTGCAAAATTGTATTCTTCAATCGTGCAGATTATTTCGATAAAGCTGTTGAAATCGGAAATTATTTGGTGGTGAGCGGGTATCCTGAAAATGATAAGTTTTTCGAAGTGAATTTTGTTCATCCAGAATTGGAAATTATTGATGAATCAGAGCAGGAACTTTATCAGAAAGGTGCAATTTTACCAAAATATAAACTTCCGGACGGTTTTGTTAAAGCTGGAATTAATCAAAGGTTATTGCGCAAAATTTTTCGAGATTTAATTAGTTCAAAAAAAATCATTCTTGATGAAACATTGCCTGAATCTCTTTTGCAGGAACTAAAATTGCCCGGAGTAGAAGAATGTTGCCAAATCCTTCACTTCCCTGATAATTTCCAAATATTGGAAGCTGCACGATATAGAATAAAATTCGAGGAATCTCTGCTGTTTCAACTTTCGCTGATATCATTAAGGAAAATTCAGGAAATCACTGAAACAGGATTAATAATTGAGAAAAATACAGAAAACGTGAAGCGGTTTTATAAAAATCTGCCATTTCAATTAACCCAGGGGCAAATCAATGCATTGAAAGATATTTTCGCAGATTTTGCTTCAGGTAAGCCCATGAATAGGTTATTACAGGGAGATGTTGGTTCCGGTAAAACAATTGTTTCGATGATAGCAATATTGGCAGTAGTGGATATGGGTTATCAAGTTGCTTTTATGGCACCAACTGAACTTTTAGCTGAACAGCATTTGCATACATTTGAAAAGTTTTTCGAAGGTTATAATATTAATATTGTACAACTTGTGGGTGGTCAAAAGAAGAAATTACGTGATGAAGTTAAAGTATCGATTGTAAGCGGAGAAGCTCAAATAATTTGCGGAACACATGCTCTTTTTCAATCGGATATCAATTTTAATAAATTAGGCTTTGTAATCATTGATGAACAGCATCGTTTCGGAGTTTCGCAGCGTGCTGAATTAATTGCTATGGCGAAAAAATCGCACTTCACAGCCGACATAATGCCTCATTCCCTTGTAATGAGTGCTACACCTATTCCTCGAACGTTGACTATGACCGCTTATGGAGATTTAGATGTTACGGTAATTAAGGAACGCCCTAAAAATCGAAAAGCCATTCTTACTAAGGTCGTTTATGAGCAAAACAGAGATAAAGTAAATGATTATATTAAATCCGAAATTAATTCCGGTCGGCAGTGCTATTTTGTATATCCACTGGTTGAAAAGTCCGAAAAAATGGAATTAAAAGCTGCAACTGAATATTACGAAGAATTAAAAGAAGGTATCTTTCGGGATTATAGAGTAGGATTACTTCACGGGCAAATGCTTTGGTATGAAAAAGAAGTCGCAATGCGTGAATTTTTGGATAAGAATTTTGATATATTAATTGCAACTACAGTGATTGAAGTAGGAATTGATATACCTAATGCTACAATAATGGTAATTGAAGAAGCAGACCGATTCGGACTTGCGCAATTACATCAACTGCGTGGAAGAGTGGGCAGAGGAGAGCACCAATCCACGTGCTTCCTCTTTACGAAAAATCATTTTCAATATCATATGAAATCTGCAAAAATTGACCTTCAGGACCGTAAAGCCGCAATAATCAGATTAAAAGCAATGGAAGAAACAACAGACGGTTTCAAAATATCTGAAATTGACTTGAAATTGCGTGGTCCCGGAGATGTGCTCGGAACAAGGCAGGCAGGTATGCCGCATTTCAAATATATTGATTTAATAACCGATGCAGATATAATTTCCTTCGGGAGAAAAATTGCTCAAAATCTCCTTAAAGATGATCCAAAACTTAATAAAGTTGAAAATATTCCACTCAAAAGAGCAGTCAAAGCCTATATAAATTCCGGTAAAGAATTTTTTGGCATTGCATAAACTATTCTAATGGAAATTATATGAGAACCCAATACCCAGCGTTTGCTTAATCTGCAATCGTGGACCTGTTCCAACCTGAGTTTTCACCCCGTCAATTGTTTTGAAAATAGGTATTGGAATATCTTGATCGTATATCATATTCAAATAAATATTTGCTGAAATATAACTGTTAATTTTCATATTTACAGTAGTTTCTGAATTAAAGTCAATGTTTTTTCTGTTCGATACTTTAGGGTCAGTGTAATTATTGAATAAATCAAGTTTAGTTGAAATGTCAATATTTTCCATAGGTGAAAAAGTAAAAGTCAAATTTGCAGCTGCTCCAAAATCGAATCTTGATGTTTCACCGGGAGTTATGATATTTCCGGCAGTATCCAAAACAGCTTTTTTGACGCCATAAGCACCAATATCAGCTAATTCCTGAGCTTTCACCAAAATCAGCCTTCCTGAGAGAGGATAAAATGAAATTGATAACTTTGGATTTGGTTTATAGTCAAAACCTGCTGCAATAATGAGATAAGCAGGAGCAAGGAATTTGGATACAATTGTTGAATCATTTGGATACTTATATCCATTCCAATATTGTGTTTGGAAAGATGCAGCAAATGAGTAATAATAATCTTTGAATGCTCTCAATCCATATTTTGATGTAAAATCAATTTTATCTTCACTTTTTCGGAAGGCATATTGGTCGGAAGTTTGGAACCCATATCCTGTGGTAAAAGAATTATCCCAGACAATGCTTGTATCTACGTTGTGATAATCGAAAGTATAACTGAAAAGTCCTGTCATGGCTATTTGATTTTCGCCGCCCTTAGCCCAGTTTGATATAGCCATTTCATTCAAAAACATACTCACGTTTCCTTTAGTATTCCATCCTCCGGTTGCTGCATAGATATGATTTTCACTGAAAATCCCAATAAAAAGAATAAGGATAATTAATTGTACTTTTTTCATAATCATCAATAAATAATGTTTAACATAAATACAAATTTAAGAAATCTGAAAAAAATAAAAATTTAATTAATGATTTTTCAGTAAACTTTTCTGTAATTTTTAATAGCCAAATTCGTATTTATAATGTAAAAAAAAATAAAAATATGAATTATAAATCAAATATCTTAATTATTCTTATATTTTTTCTTTCCATAACCTTTGCAAAAGCAGAAAATCTGAATAGGGTGCCAACTGTGGCATTCACTCAAAGCGGGAAATGGCATATTTATGATGAAAACGGTAAAGATATGTTCAAACCACTAAATTTTGTTAGATTAATAGGATACAGCGAAGACTTCTTTACAATTAATATTGCGATGGGTAAGGACACTTTATGCGGATTTATGACTAAAGACGGTAAAATTGCTTCTATACCAGATGCCAAATTAGTAGGACTTTTCAAAAATGGATTTGCACAATATGTTACCTGGTATAAAGGGACTGAAGATATTAAGAGATTTGGATATGTGCGTAATGATGGAGTACAGATTACTAAACCAATTTATCTAGAAGCAACTGTGTTTGGTGAAAACGGTCTTGCATTTGTAATGAATTGGGAAAAACGTGGATATATCGATGAATCAGGAAATTTTATTAAAGAATTTTCACATGGTTTTGGAGAAGCGTTTTCAGAAGGGAAAGCTGTCGTGCAGGACACTGCCGGCAAATTTGGCTTCATTGACGAAAATTTCAAGATCGTAATTCCTTTGGAATACGATGAAGCACATGATTTCCATGAAGGATTGAGCAGGATAAATAAGGATGCACTTTTTGGTTATATTGATACAATTGGACTTAGTTACATACCTCCCATTTTTATTCTTGCAACAGATTTCAAAGAAGGAAGGGCTTTTGTTGCAAAAGGAAATGCTATGGATAGTCTGCATTGGGCAATTTTGTCTCATGGCGGTAAGATTTTGACTGAATATCAATTCGATCAGATTAATGATTATTCACAGGGAATTGCTGCTGTTAAGCAAAATGGCAAATGGTTTTATGTTGATTTATGGGGTAAAAAATTTATCGAGAGAGATTGGAAATACTGCGATTCATTTGTTGATGGAATTGCACTTGCATTCGAAGATGGTGGCAAAGAAAGAAAGGGTTATATTAATATCGGTGGTGATTATCAATTTTTATTGCCGAAAGATGCAGAAAATATTATTGATTTGAGATTAAATAAGGCTGCCGAAAAGTAATTCCGACAGCCTTTAAGTTCGATTTAGTAAAACTAATTAGTAGCGATAGGAAATTCCCAATCTTCCGTCACTAAAACCACCACCTCCAAATTCTAAGTTTAATCCCCAATTTTTACTCCAGTAGTATCTGCCTCCGACTTGTCCTCTCAAGCGAAGTCCTGAAATTTCATCTTCATGGTAATCATAGTAGTCATCTCCATCCCAGATATAAAAGCTAGCGCCAAGACCAGCATAGAAATCAAAATTACTTGGAATTCTCATAATACTATTGAAATGGTAATTGGCAATAAAATGTAATCCAATCACATTTCTGTCCAATCTGTAAGTTTTCCAACTATGATAATAATTTCGGTAGGTTACTTCTCCACCTAAAGATACATTATTATGTACTGCATGGTCAAATCCCAAATATATAGGAATGCCATAATTCGAAAAACCGACACCTGCATTGAATTGATTTCTTCCTTTAGGTAATGGTGATTGAGCAAAAGAGCTCATTGATACAAATAGCATTAATGCTAAAATTGCTATAGATAATTTTGTTTTCATATCATTCCTCATGAATTATTTATTAAAAAAAATTTACTTACTTTTTCCTAAAAATACAGAAAAGATTATAATCTCCTGCTCTGAAACTGTCAATTTTTTTATTTTTTCCATTTTTCAACACGGAATATACCGGGAAAAATCCCGGAACATACTTAATTAAATTTTTTGATGCATATTTAAATCTGTCCCAATCAGTAATTTTATTTTCAATTCCAAATAAAATTGGTTTCCCCGAAGGAATTATTTGTAAAATTTCCAGATTGAACTTTTCAGCAACGTATTTGAAGGTATCTTTCGTGAAATATTGCATATGCTCCAAATCAACACGGTAAGTCAGATTATCGTGACGATTCACACCACAAGATCCATTTGGTGTCCATACTGAAATCAACCCACCTTTTTTGGTCATTTTTACAACATTTTCCATCAAAATCATCGGTTCCAAAGGATGTTCAATAATATCATTCATGGAAACAAGGTCGAAAAAATTATTGAAATTTAAAAAACTTATATCATTATGATACACATTATTTATTCCCAGATATTTCGCAATTTCAATAGAATCTGAATTGTATTCATTTCCAAATGGATGTCCACCCAGTTTTTTTATTAGATACAAATATCTTGCTCTTCCAAATCCTATATCGAAACAATTTGCACCATTAAAATCCATAAAACGAGATAATTCTTTAAGCCGTAAGTCACTCATTGGGTCTGTATACATCAAAGTTTTTTTGAGTAAATATTTCGGTATATTGAATTCAGCTCGGTAAGCAGACTCATAGTTCTTATAAAAGGCAATTATTTGGTCTGATGATGGTGCCGGCGAAATAAAGAAAGTAGAACAATTTTTACAGTAGTAGATGTTCAGTAAGTCAGGGCGAATGAAAATTTGTGTTTGCTTTGGTTCAGTGCAAATTGGACAGTCTCTTTTGAATAAATCATTCATAGACCATTCAATCATTCTTTGATCAAATTTATCTAATTGTTTTGGTTCATTCATTATTTTTTACCTATTAATCTAACAATGTTTGCTATTCCCATGTGATTTTTTCCTTCGGAGAGTTTTATGGTTTCTTCCCAGCAATGTAAGTTGCCAATAGTAAGAAAATCAATTTTTAATTCTTCGGAGGAATAGAGAGAATCGAGGTCGCCGGGTCCCCCTGTATCATTATTAATTTGTGCTTTAGAGAATGCTTCCAAAATAATTGTTCCGCCGGGTTTCAGAAACTTAATGTATTTTTGGTGCATTTGTCTTCTTTCGAAGTTATTCAAATGAGCATAAATTAAGGCAATTACATCGAAAGATTCATTTTCGAATTTGCAGTTATTATGACTAGTAGTTTGATAATATAAAGATAAATTTTCATTTTTAGCAAAACGCTCTGCTTTTTTGCGAGCAACAGCACTAGTGTCGAAAGCAACAACCTCCCAGTTATTCTGAAGGGCAAATATCGCATTACGTCCTTCACCTTCAGCAGGTAATAATAACTTACCGGGAATTAATTTGTTCAATTCCTGAGCAAAGAATACATTTGGCTTTTTACCATATATATATCTTCGGGTATTATATTTTTCATCCCAAAATGTGGACATATATCATAATCTTAATTTGAATTTGTCAATTCAAAAATATCAATTTAGTATTGAAAAAACTTAGACGACTAACTATGAAAAATTATTCGAAAAACGGGTAAAAAATTATAAGCAAATAATTATTTGTTTTTTATCATTCTAACAAAATAGTAAATCATTGGCAAAAATATTGCACCTAAAAATATCGGTAAAAACTCAAATCCTAAAGAAGTTTTGGTAGATTGAGCATCAGTAATAATTGCATGTGAAATAAATGCGAATGTTACCATTATTGTTGCTTTCAGATATCTAATCAATTGTGTAGCAAGTTTATACTGCATAGGTGCATTTTGTTCGGTAATTTCTGTCAAATAATTGAAAGTATGAGGGAATTTGTTTATTATTGATAAAAGTGCATAAATAAAAGTGGCAATTATTGGAAATATTAATATTGTAATTTTGCTCCCAACATCATTCACTTTGCCTGATGAATCAAAATGTGTTGCAATTTGTTCAGGTAACTTTCCGTAACTCGTCAAAACAAGATACCATAAATAAATGAATACAACCATAGCAGTAACTTCGAGCAATTTATCGAAATTTGACAACTCTAATTTGAATTTTGGTCTTGTTCTTCCTAGTTTTAAATTCAAATATACTAAGCCCATACTAAATAAAGAAACTAATGAACAATGCAATATTTAAGAACGTTACAATTGTCCCAATAAAATAAAGTAAGTATTTTGTGGATGTTTTATTCTTGTATTTCCCCATAACTTCTTCGCTTGAGGTTAATTTCACTTGCAGGAAAATAGTAAATGGTAATTGAATACTTAAAATCATCTGTGAAATAATCAATCCCTGGAACGGATTGGAAATTATGAAGATAATCAACAATGCACCAAAAAGAGAAATTGAAGCTCCAAGACGAGTATGGTTATCTTTAATATCATAGGGTTCTTTGAAAATCCCTGCAAAAATACTGCCAGCAGCCATTCCTGAAGTAATTGTTGA
>MHAC01000032.1:25546-31008 GCA_001804565.1 Ignavibacteria bacterium GWF2_33_9
AGTAGTGCAATAGCAAATACAAATGCAGCATTTGAACCAAGTAATGGTTCCAGCAAATGATTTGCCTGTTGCAATTCGCTGACTGGAGTTTGAGAACTGAAGAAAGTTGCTGCCGCTAAAAGAATCATTGAGCTATTAATTGCCCAACCGACAATCATTGAAAAAAGTGTATCGAAAAACTCATATTTTAATTGCCTGTTGATTACATCTTCATTCTCCAGATTCCATTGTCGGCTTTGAATAACCTCTGAATGAAGGAATAAATTATGCGGCATCACAACAGCGCCAAGCACGCTCATTACAATAATCATCGAACCTTGAGGAATTGAAGGTGTGATCCATCCCACTACCGCAGCATCCCAATTAATAGTAACAAGAGAAAGTTCATAAAGGAAAGAAAGACCAATTATAGAAACAAAGGCAATTATCCACTTTTCAATCATCTTGTATGTTCCTGTGTGAAGCATTATCACAACGAAAATTGTAACAAGAACAGCGCCAATTTTTGCAGGTACACCGAACAGCATTTCTATTGCAATTGCTCCACCCAAAATTTCTGCAAGAGAAGTAGAAATTGAAGCAAGCATTGCAGAACTCAAAACTGTATAGGAGTATTTGGGTTTTAAGTAAATCATTGTTGCTTCAGATAAACACAATCCGGTTGCAATACCAAGATGCGCCACATTATGCTGTAAAATGATTAGCATAATGGTAGAAAGTGTTACCATCCAAAGCAGCGCATAGCCATAATCTGCCCCTGCTGCAAGGTTTGAAGCCCAGTTACCCGGGTCTATAAAACCCACAGTAACAAGCAAACCAGGGCCTATATATTTAAAGATATCAATCCCACCTAATTTTGGGTGATATCCTTTTCTATCAATATTTTTTAGAAAATTAAAAGCCATAGTTACAAAGTTAATAAAAAAAATTTCAATTATTTAAACTTTATATTTATTACAATAATTTCAGGGCGGCTCACAGTTCGAATTGGAGGTCCCCATACACCAAATCCAGCAGATACATAAAAATTCGTATTTTTTACCTTAATGTACCCGAATGATTTTTTATAAATTGCTGAAGTAATGAAATTAAATGGGAAAATCTGTCCATGATGAGTATGACCGGAAATTTGCAAATCAACCGGATATTCTGCAACTTCATCTAATCTGAAGGGTTGATGATCCATTAGGATAGTAGGATATTCTAATTCAGATTTATTAATAAGCTCATCTAACGGCATTCTTCCTTTATGGATAAAATTCTTCGCAGATAAATCTTCTCTTCCAACTAAATTAATAGAATTGGCAATTAAAGCAAAATCATCACGGAGCAATTTTATTCCGAGTTTTTCTATATATTTTTCGGCAGAATGAATTCCGCCGATAAATTCATGATTACCTGTTATTCCCCATATTCCATATTTTGATTGTATTCTTTTTATTTGTTGACCAAGTTCATTTTTAATCAAATAATTTGCATCTTCATCCAAAATATCCCCTGCAATTAGGACTAAATCCGGGTGAATGGCATTTATTTCTTTCTCCAAAATATCCAGTTGTTTATTAATTGTCGAAACACCAAGATGTATATCTGAAATAAAAACAATTTTCATTTCATCCAATTGAGCAGATTTTTTTGGAACTTTAATATCGAGATATTTAATTTTTGGGAAAAAATTATTTATATATCCAATCAGCATAATCAAAATAACCAAAGAGATTGAAGCAATAAGAGTAATCAGTTTAGTTTTTTGCCAATTTGTAGTAATGATTTGTGGAAAGTAATGTAAATAATGATTAGAAAATCGCAGTAAATCCAGAGCAACAATAATAATAATAAAATAAATAAATGCTCCAAGCCAAAAGGAACCCAGCCAAATAAAATAATAAGTTATGTCAGTATTAAGTGGATTTTCCAGAAATCTTCCAATTAAAAAAGAATATGCAATGATTATAAAACCAATTATTAACCAGATTCTGTAAGGAAAACTTTCAGGTAATGCCTGTAATGCTCTTCGCAAAATGTAATAATTCAGTAAAGAGTAAATAAGTACAATAGCAGTTAAAATTATTAAAAAAGTAAAGGTTCTCATACTCACGAAAAATTTATATTAATTCTGATCTTTTCATTTTCTCAATTTCATTTAAGGTATAACCGAGTTTTTGTAATATTTCAACTGTATGCTCACCCAAATGAGGAGGCGGGGTTTCAGCAAATCCCGGGGTTTCAGAAAACTTTGCAGTAAGATTAAACAAAGGAATTTCCCCTATTTCAGGAATTGAAATTTCGGCAAAAGTATTTCTGTGCTTAACTTGTTCCTGGCTCAAAGCATCATCCAGAGATAAAATTTCACCTGAAGGGATTCCATTTTGATTGAACAAACTGCACCAGTATTTTGGAGTATTCTCCAACAATTTCACTTCCAGAAGTGGGGTTAATTCAAATCTATTTTGCTTTCGAGCATCTCTCTCTTTGAATCTTGGGTCATTTGTCAGTTCTGGTAAATTAAGTAATTCACATAATTTTTCCCACTGTTCCTGTTTATTCGCTGCAATATTCATAACACCGCCATTGCAACGGAAAACACCAGAAGGTGCAGCAGTAAAATTATCATTTCCAAGAAGTTGAGGGGCCTGCTCCGCAATCAGTAAATTAGAAACTACCCATCCCATCATCGGCATAATAGAATCAATCATTGCAATGTCGATAAATTGTCCCACACCTGTTCTTTCCCTATGGAATAAGGCAGCCATGATGGCGAATGCCGCATTCAGACCACCAACAGTATCACATAGTGGGAAACCCGAACGAAGTGGATTCAAGGTCTTATCGCCGTTAATTGCCATCACTCCGCTTAAACCCTGGATGATCTGATCATAAGCAGGATTATTTGCATCTGGACCGGTTTGCCCAAATCCGGAAATAGCACAATAAATGATTTTAGGATTAATTTTTTTAAGGTCTTCATATCCAAAACCAAGTCTGGACATCACTCCGGGTCTGAAATTTTCAACAATAATATCAGCTTTTTCTGTTAATTTATAAAAAATTTCTTTAGCAGAACTATCCTTTAAATTGAGAGTTAAAGATTTTTTATTAGCATTTTGAGCAAGAAAACTTGTACCCATCAATTTCTTATTAAATTCACTTTTAGCGCCGAGTTTTCGGGCTAAATCACCGTCTTTAGGATTTTCAATCTTTATTACATTTGCACCAAGCAAAGAAAGATGCACAGTAGCAAACGGTCCTGACAAAACATTTGTTAAATCAAGTACAGTAATATTTTCTAGCAATTTCATATTTTTTTGAAGTTTAATAATTCCAATTAATCTGCCCAATTTTATATACATATCCCGTAAGTTCCTTTCCGAGAAAGCTTGATAAGTCTTTTACCAATGCAATTAATTTTTGCAAATTAATTTGATTCATAAAACCCATTCTTTGCAAATAATGTACTAAATCCTCTGTTGCTACATTTCCTGCAGGGATTTTAGTAAAAGGACATCCACCTAAACCACCAAAAGATGTTTCAATATATTTCACACCCATCTTAGCAGCAGCAACGATATTCAGCATTCCAAAACCAAAAGTATTATGAAAATGGCACGATAACTCTACATTTGGATTCAAGTCAAGGATTTTTCCGAATAAAGATTCAACATCGCAAGGTATTGCATGTCCTGCAGTATCTGCCAAACTAATATTATTAATTCCACTTTCGAAATATTTTTCGATAATACTCATAACATTTTCTTGAGGAACTTTACCTTCATATCCGCACCCAAAGGAAGATTGTACAGAAACTTGGACAGGAATATTGTTCTTAATACAAGATTTTGCCATCGCAGTAATTCTATTTGTTGATTCCTTTACAGTCATTTTTGTATTTTTCATACTATGAGTTTCGCTGGCAGAAACACCCATCAGAATTTTATCAGCTTTTGCTTCGAAAGCTCTTTCCAAACCACGTTCATTTAAAACTAAACCAGACAGAACTACATTGTTCGGGAGCTGAATAGTTTTTCGGATTATTTGGAAAAGGTCGTCCACATCGGCCATTTGCGGGACTAATTTCGGATGTACAAAAGAACCGACCTGAATATGCCGGATTCCAGCATCAATTAGTTTTTGCAGCCACTCAATTTTCTTTTTAGCAGGCACAATCACAGGTTCTACCTGCAAACCATCCCTTAATCCCACTTCGTGAATCACAATCGATTTTAACACATCATTCATAAGATATTTCTGATTAAATACAAAAATACACAAAGTAAATATAAATATGTACGAACAAAAAAGGAAAATATGGATTTGAGCAAAAAAAAACACAGCAAGTGCTGTGCTAGGAATGTGGTACAGGAAGAGAGACTCGAACTCTCACGGCTTTAAGGGCCACTGGATTTTGAGTCCAGCGCGTCTACCAATTCCGCCATTCCTGCAAAAAACAAATTGGGAGTGGGCGAGGAGGGAGTCGAACCCCCGACCCTCTGCTTGTAAGGCAGATGCTCTAGACCAACTGAGCTACTCGCCCCAAATGAAGAATACAAAATTACGAAGATTTTTTCTAATAGCAATATAATTTTTGGAAAAATTCAAAAAAAATTCTTAGTAAAAAAAATAATTAAGATTAAGTAACATTTAATTTTATAGATTTACACCTATGCTCAAATAACCTAATAAACTGCTCCAGATTATTTGCTTCTGAGATATAAAAAATGATTTTCCCATACTCAAAGAGAATGGTCCTAAAGGAGTGTCAATTGAAAAACGTGCACCAATTCCTTCACGGAAGCTGGAGAGCTTTATTGTTTCCGGTTTTAACCAAGTTCTACCTGAATTAAGGATTAACGAAAAATTGATATCAAAGAAATTTTTAACGGGAACCCGATAATTATAATACAATGTTGTATTCAAAATTTGTCTGCCACGGGATTGATCTTCACGCATACCCCAGAAGTTGTTTTCTCCGCCAAGAGAGAACATCTCAGTTTCGGGCATAGTTTCATCACCTGCTCCTACTTCAAATCCCCAGCTTAGTGAGTGACGTGATTGGAATGATGCTGTTTGGGAATATGCAAAATATATTTTCGAATAAGAAATGAAATCACTTGAAGGTACTAAATTTGATTCTAGATAAGTTGACAGTAAAACACCTTCAGTAGGAATAAATGCTTTATCCCTGGAATCATATTGGAAATTAATTTTGAAAGTAAATAATTTCTTGAAATCGGGTGGATTTTTTGAATCCTTTACTAATTTCTGATATTCATAACGAAGATCCAAACCCATTTTACCGCTTCTTTCTATTAGAGGTCCAATTGCAAAAACACCACCAATTCTCTCAATTTTGTATTCTTTTTCTTTTCTGACAGTTAATAAATTCTTGTCAAAATTTATTGTATCTGAATAATTGAAATACTTGTAGGAATCATAATAAAATGAGGTTTGGCTTGAAAAAGTGC
>MHAC01000032.1:31028-48611 GCA_001804565.1 Ignavibacteria bacterium GWF2_33_9
AATTTCTAGGTCCGCCAATTAATGAAAGTGAAGTCTGTAATCCAAAATTGAAAAGATTCAAATGAGTAAAAGAAAATCCTGCCTGAACATATCTTTCATTGTCTGCTCTGATTCCAATTCTGGCTATTTCATTGCCGCTTTCCTGTATATCTACGTTTATAAGGTAATTTCCCATCATATCTTTCACAGGATAAATATCCACAAAAGAAAAATAATTTGTATTGAATAAATTATCCCAACTTTCCTTAATTTTTTTTGAATTTACAGGTTCTCCCATTTTAAATGTAAGTTCACGCAAAATCAGATAATTATTCACAGTTTGATTACCATTTATATTGATTTTAGAAATGAGACCAGGATTAATATAAAATTCTAAAATGCTGGTCTCAGATTTGAATTTAATTGAATCAACTTCCAAAGAAGAATAATGGCTGTTCCTTGCTTCGTTTATTATAATATTTGAAATTGTATCAATCAATTCATGTGAAATAGGATTTCCAAGATTTTGTAAAAGGAACTTGTCTATTTCGCTGCCTATTTTATTGAGAGGATTATTTTTCAAATGAATATCCCTTAATATATTTGGCTTTTCCGCTTTGATAATGATGGAGCTATCTTTTTGAAATACATTAATATTTGGATAGTAATTAAGATTTGAATTTTTGCTGATTTCATTTAAAATATCTGCAAGAGATAAATCAGACTTCAATTCGTTAATTTTTTTGATAATTTGAAGGCTGTCATTTTGCTTGAAATTGATTAATGCAAAATTTCTGTTAAGTATTTTATCAGATTCAAAGTTATTTTTTGCTAGATAGTTAAAATAGTTAAAATCTGTGATATCACTTATTTTTAGTTTCAATTCTGAAATTTGTTTTTGTATGCTTTCAACACCTGATTTGAAAATAGTATCCCATTTCGAAAAATCGGAATTTGAGATGTTATCTAAAACAGGAGAGATTTGGAAATCCGCTTTTTCCAGTTCATTTCGGGAAAATTGAAGCATTTCAATTGATACAATTTGATCAGCAAGCACCCAAGGTTTATCCAAATCGGCATCATCAAATAGTGGAGAAGTAACATCCACAGCTATGATAATGTCCGGTTTGAACTCATTTTGCGTAATTGAGACAGGTAAGTTTGCCATTAATCCACCATCCACAAGCAGCATATCTTCAATTTGAACAGGTGAGTGACGAAGAGGGATTGTAGAACTTGCCCTGACAGCTGTCGATATATTTCCGTTTTTCAGAATAACAGTTTTTCCGGAAATTACATCAGTCGCAATTGCACGGAACGGGATTTTCAAATTATCAAAATTATTATTTGAATGGTACCTTGAATTCAAAAAATAATCGTTTAAAAGTGAACTAAATTGATTTGCAAATGATAGACCTTTAGGTAAAATCACATCAAAATTTCTAAAATTGACCTTAACTAAACTTTTATCATCCAATTCCTTTTTATCGAAAGATATATCACGTCTGTTTGGATTTTCGATCAATTTGAAAATTTCTTCCCAATTATTATCTGCAATAAATCTTAATAATTCTTTAGAATCGTAACCACTAGCATAAAGTCCGCCAATCAATGCTCCTATGCTGGTGCCAACTATATAATCAATTTCAATTCCTGCTTGTTCCAATTCATGGATAACTCCGATTTGGGCAATCCCACGAGCGCCACCACCACTTAAAACAAGTGCAATTTTGGGTTTGAAATAAGTTCTGTTAGGAAGGATATTTGTTGATTTATTTGCATTTAAAACACTATCCCAATCTGCCTTGAACTGGCAAGGAGCATTCAAATCAATTATTTTAATTTCATTTGAATATAAATATGTTGGAAGTGAAAATCCAATTATGAATAATAAATATAATTTAAATTTTGAATAAAAATTACCCAATTTTCTACACTATTTAATAAAAAAAAGTTGATAATTATCGGCATCTACAATAGGTTCTTCAGAAATATGATTCACATAGGACCTGCTTGGACCTCTTTGAAGTGAATCTTTAAAATGGATTAAATTCTTTTCAGAACCTTGTGCCAAAACTTCCACATCGCCATTCATCAAGTTTTTGGCATAACCAGTTATTTGCAAAAGACTTGCAGTTTTCTTACAAAAATATCTATAACCCACTCCCTGCACAAAACCGTTCACAATATATTTTTTTGTAATAATCATACGCAATTTGAATTCGATTATGTTAAAACAATCGAATTTTTCACTTTTTCCGCTATTTCAATACCAATTAATTTTTCGAGCAGGAAAATCCCGAAATGAATAGCAGTCCCTGCACCTCTACTTGTGAGTATTTTACCGCTTTCAACGATGGGGTCCTCGGAATATTCATATCTTGTTAAAGAGGAGGCTACTCCGGGATGTGAAGTGATTTTTGCACCGGGCGGAATCAATCCTAAAACATGAAGAATCGTTGGAGCAGCACAAATTGCAGCGATGAACTTATGCGACTTATGATGGAACTCTATTACTTCCCGTGCTTTTTCATTTTCTAAAATATTTTCTACTCCCAAAGTTCCACCCGGCAAGAATAATAGATCATAAAGTTTAGTTTCATTCAATTTATGGAATGAAATATCCGGTAAAATTTTTATTCCATTTGAAAAATGCACAATGTCGGTTTCGCCTGCCACTGTAACTTCCACACCACCTCTACGCAAAATATCAATCACGGATACTGCCTCGATATCTTCCGTACCATTCGAAATGAGAACTATTGCTGTCTTAATCATATTGCAATTATTTATTTAAAAAAAAATCAAATATCTTGAATTAATTATTAATTTTGAAGACGAAACTTTCGAAAATTACATATAATCTTGTAAAAAAAGATAATTATTAATGACTTTTGACGAAAAAGAATATATTACTATTACTGCAAATTCATCAAAAAGTATAATGCAAAGAACAATTGCACTTGCATTTTTGTCTGATTCAAGTTCAAAAATTTTTAATCCGGATTTTTCGGAGGATTCACAAAATGCATTAATGTTAATTGAGAATTTGGGGTGCAAAGTAAATAAATCAATTGAATCAATTGAAATTATCCCGAAAACGGAATTTAGTTTTCCTGAATTATTAAATGTTAATTGTGGTGAATCCGGTTTATTGATGAGAATGTTCACTGCAATATTGAGCATATTCCCTAACAGTTTTATCATAGATGGCAGTGGAACCTTGAAAAATCGTATTCTTTTCGATATTGAGGATATTTTAAAAAAATTAGGAGCGAAAGTCAAATCAAATAATTATCTCTTACCTTTGGAACTTCATGGACCTATTAAGTCGGGAAATATTAAGCTTGATGCAAGTAAAACCTCACAATTTTTGTCTGGTTTGATTATTGCATTGCCAAAATTGAGTGAATCAAGCACTATTCATATTAAAAACTTAGTAAGTAAACCTTATATTGACTTGACTATAGATTCTGTTAGAAAATTTGGTGGAAAGATTGATTTTGAGAATGATGTTATGAAACTTTACCCGTCAGTTTACAAAGGTCAGGAAGTTATTATTGAAGGAGATTGGAGTAATGCCGCAGTATTCCTTATTGCCGGAGCAATTGCAGGAGAAGTAAACGTTACAGGATTAAATATTTATTCTTTGCAGGGAGATAAGAAAATTCTGGAAGTTATAGAACAAGTAGGTGCTAAAATTCAGTATAATTCAGAGGGAAGCGTAGAATCCAAAACAGAACACTCCCAAACGACATTTTTTCAAAAGAGGGAATTGGTTGCAGTCAAAGTTAAAAAACACGAGCTTAAAGCATTCGATTTTGATGCGAAAGATACACCGGATTTGGTTCCATATCTTTCAGTTCTTGCCGCAAACTGTGACGGCAAATCTGCTATACATAATGTCAGCAGAATAAACTTTAAGGAAAGCAAGCGCCTTGAATTAATAATAAAAAACCTTTCACAATTGAAAATTAAGTGCTCAATAATAAACGATACTTTAGAAATTTGGGGTGGAGAACTTCAAGGTGGAATATTTGAGACAGGTAATGACCATCGCTTGGCTATGGCAGGTGCATTAGCTTCATTAACATCAGATGAGAAAATAGTGATTGACGATACAGATTGTGTGAAAAAATCTTATCCTAATTTTTGGGAAGAATTTTCCAAACTAATTGACTAATCAATATCAAGTATTCTACCAAGCAAATCAGGAATTGTGAAAGCATGATTTGTGAATGCAGGGAAAAATTGCCTTGTAATAAATACAACACTGAATTGTTTTGTTTCAAAATTATAAGGTACGTCAATTCTCCAAGTATGGTATGGACTTCTGGATTTGCTGAAATGCATTCTTAGACCTAAACCAACAGATTTTCTAAATTTTGCATCATATATTTGCATTTCCTGTGTCCAAACAGTTCCGATATCGAAAAAAGCCACAAAGGAATAATTGAATCCCAGAAAGATTTTATCAATAAAGTAGCGTAATTCCGTATCCCAAAACATTCTGTTTTCACCGGATAAATCATTGAGCGGCACGCCCCTAAGTCCATTATCATTATCCAGGATTAATTGTCGCCAACCGGGCCAATTCCATACAGTCTGTTGAGAAAAGCGACCGGTGACGACGAGCTTATTGGAAAATCTGTGGAATCCGTTTATGTAAGATTCTTGGTAAGTATATCTTGGTTGAGCATTTCTCATAAAACCGCTGCCACCAGCTGCTCTTAGAAAAATATAAGACTTTTTATTATAAAATGATTTTTCTGCTGCTCCTGATACATAATAAAGATTATCTCCGTCAGAAGTCAGTGGAAAAATTTTACCGATTGTTGCGCTTCCGTATCCACCATAAATCAGATCTTCTTCGGGATATGAATTTAAGTTTGTTACAATATCGAAATGTTGGGCTATAGATGCAAAGTTCAAAAGTACATATCCTGAATTATCAAATGCCTGCCGAAAATCATTATTAAATCTTTTAGCCTTATTAGCGGAAATTAATCCGGTCATAAATAATTGGTCATTATCCCAAAAAGCCCTAGAATACCAAGCATCAAGCGATTTATAACGATTATAAATCAAATCGAAGTTTCGATTATTTTTATAATGAAAATCTTTACCAAAGTTGTTGATAAATTTCAAACCTGTAGAATATTCAGAAGAAAGTGTTCGGAAAGGAACTTGAAGAATTGCTTGCTGACTGGTACGAACTCCGTTTGTAATGATTGAAATTGAATCTTGCAAATCAGTTCCGGGAAATCGTGAATTGAAAAGTACAAAAGTACCTTCCCAACCAATTTTACTTTCATTTCTATATAAACCTCTGAATTTTACCCTAGTACCGGTTCCTAATAAATTGAATTCTTCGAAATCAAAGCCGTAATTAGTTGAACCACCTCCTGAAGTTAAGTATGGAGTTAGGTAAGTGGACCAATTATCAATTGTTCGGATATTAGCTTTATATGTGTCGTAACCTAGTGAATCTAAAGTAATATACACATTTGTGAATATGCCAAGTGTACGTAAATTTCGTTCAGTTTCCTTCACAAGTTCGAGGGTAGTTTCCCTTTGTGTATCAAAAAGCAATTCCTGTTTGATTACAAAGGATTGCGTCCTAAAATGCAATGCATTTACAAGCTTTCCAAAATCTGAAATGTTCGGCAATTCATTATCACATACATTTTCCCTATTTATGTTTATCTCCTGTATAATCAAAGGTGTTTCGTAATAAGTTTCAAAGTCATCACAATGAACTTCATAAATTGCAATAAAAAATAGTAAAAAAAATAAATATTTAAGAAATTTATTCATCTCACCATTTCCATGTAGTTGAAATTTCACTTTCTGTAAAATGTTTCTTAAGTATCTTTTCTAAATACAACCGGTCAATTTCGTCAAATGAGGAGAATTCTGTACTGTCTATATCAAATACTGCAATCAACTTGTTCTGACTATCAATTACAGGAACAACAATTTCGGAATTACTTTTTGAATCGCAGGCAATATGCTCGGAATCTTTATGAACATCATCTACAATCTGAGTTTCCATCAGTCTGGCAGCCCGACCGCAAATTCCCCTTTCGTAGGAAATATACAAGCATCCCAAAGTGCCTTGATAAGGACCAATTACTAATTGACCATTATTTACAATATAGAATCCAACCCAAAAGTAATAATCCAGTTTATTCTTGAGAATTGAATTAATGGAAGCCATTTTTAGAATCATATCTTTTTCATTACTAAGTAAAGAATTGATTTCTTCTTCTGCTTCTTTGTATAGATTATGTTTCGTTTCTTTGTTCATTTGAAATGGAAAAAGTAATTTTATATTTTAAGAAAATTGTAAATTAATAAAAAATAAACTTTTAAAATACTTATTCGTTTTTTACTAAAAAGAAATCAAAAAAAATGATAAGAGTAAGTAATATTTCAAAGTCATTTGGAAGCAAGAATATTTTAAGAAATATTGACCTGGAAATTGAAAGTGGGAAAACTACTTGCATAATCGGGAAGTCCGGCAGCGGGAAAAGTGTGCTCATAAAGCAAATCGTAGGGCTTTTGGAACCTGATGAAGGTGATATTTTTGTAGATAATCAAAAAGTAATTGATTTACAAAGGAAAGAGCTTTTCAAATTACGTGAAAAAATGGGATATGTTTTCCAGGGGTCTGCACTTTTCGATTCCTACAATGTTTTCGAAAATATTGTGCTTGGACTTTACGAAAGAGGCAATCGGGATTTTGAGTATATGGAAAACGAAGCTATTCGTGTTCTGAGTGCTGTGCAGCTTCTGCCCGAAATTGAGGAGGTCGGAAAAGAAAAGTTCCAAAAAGAATGGGAAATACTCAAAGCAAAGATGCCCTCAGACCTTTCCGGTGGTATGAAGAAAAGAGTTGGTCTGGCACGTGCTTTGGTGGGTGAACCTGAATATATTTTTTACGACGAACCTACTACCGGGCTTGACCCGGTTACGAGCGAGCAAATTGATGAGTTGATTTTGCAAATTCAGAAGAAACTGAAAGTAACTTCAATTGTGATTACTCACGATTTATTCAGTGTTTACCGAATTGCAGATAAAGTTGCTGTGCTGCACGATTGTAATAAAATATTCGAGGGGAACGTGGATGAATTCAAAAATTCAGACATCCCTGCTATACGTGAATTTCAGGAGAGGTATAAGAAATGAGTGAATATAATGCACATATTGATAATTTACTTTCTTCAATTTCGGATTCACTTTCCGAAATTCAGAATAACTTCGATGCCTACCAAGTAGCGAATTTTCCTGAAAGAACACCTCAGTTTTTCTGTTTGGAATTGAATGGAGAAGCCGGTGAACTCGCTAATGATGAGAAGAAAATTTGGAAGGGAAGAGAAATCTTAAAAGAAAAACTTGCTGAAGAAGCCGCAGACGTTTTCATTGCTCTAATGAATTATGTAAATTCCAGGAAACTGAATTTACAGGATAGTGTAATAATAAAAATCAAAAAAAATGAAGAAATGAGAAAAGAGAGAGCTGAAAAAGGGCTGGAATATTAAAGTTACTGTAACTAGTTTTCAGTCTTCTTTTTTTGTATTGTTTGAAATGATGCACACCCCTAAATAATTAATTTATGCTAATAATTCACCTTTTTTCATATAAATTTTGTAAATTGTTTTTAACTTTTAAAGTATTTTTATAAAAGATTAAAAACAAAAGTGACTAACTTACTTAAAATATTACCGGTAGTTAATTCCAAAATGGGCGCAAGATGGGCTTTATGGCTTTATGGCTTTATGAAGACATACGGAATAAATTATATAGTATTAGAACCGCAGAAAAAGCTGAACCAAAATCAGATGAAAATTACAGAGAAGAAGAAAACAACAACCATTTTGCTTTCAAAATTACCCGAAAATTATTTGCTATGAATTGTGAATTTGCTTTCGACAAACGTAGGGGGTGCAAACTTGCATTCGGTTCTTAAGCCTTTATAAATGAAGTTTGCAATACCCTCACATCAGACTAAAAATAAGCTGAGTGAAGAAAAAATGTTTTTTTTTCAACTTAAAAAACACAATTAAACTCTACTTAAATTTAAGTAGAGAATTTTCAATAAAATTTAGGATAAATAATGAAAAAGACAGTAATTTTTGCCTTTCTTTTTTTAGCAATATTTTCAGTTGCCAATTCAGAATGGGCAGTTTATGGTAAATTTTATAATTTAAATCGAAGTGGTATAAATGATCCTTGTTTTAATTTGGAGTATGATGATGAAATTGTGGACGGCAAACAACAGGGAACAACTTGTGAAATAGTTGTAATTTATGTAGAAAAAAATTGTATTATAACACCATCTGGTAATGGTCTTATTTTGGAAGCTCAATTAGATGATGGAATTATTCAATATCATGTTCAAAATCCAGATAGCAGTATTACAAATATTTCAAGGTCTAAAAGTTTTAGACATTTCGGAATAAATGAATATCTTCACATAAGTAATTGTGATGAATATCCACAACTAAACGGAGTCGAAGTAAATTTATACAGAATTGTTACAGATATAAATGGAAATTATCAGGTTTATATTCCTGTCCATCCATAAAGTCAATTATTAAGGGATTGTAAATCTAATTACAATCCCTCTTTTTATTAAAATATAAAGATAATGAAAAAAATATTAATTATTGTTGTAATTCTTTTAAGTGATATATTATCAATAACTTCAGCAAATTGTTATGCCGAAGATATTTCTTCTTTTACAACTCACAAGATTAATGAAACTCTTGATTTGATCGACAATGGAGATTATGAAGCATTTTTGTATATGTTTATTCCAGAAATAAATTGCATGACTTGTGATATTTCGCTTATTAATATAATTGATTTTTTTGAAAAAAATTTTTAATGTAAAAATATTTATTTTTATTAATTCAAATAAATCAAAAATTTCAGAAGCTTATCAAAAGCAATTTCCTAATAAATGTGAAATAGTTCTTGATAGACTAGGCTTGTACTCAAAACAATTTGGTGTGAAAAAATATCCATTCCTTTATTTAATTAGTAATACGGGAAAAATCCTTCAAATGAATAAAATTGGTAGTTTGCAAATTGACAAAAATCAAATTACTCAATTAATCAACCAAAACAAAGAAGTAATTAAAAATAATAATAAATTAAAAGAAATTAATAGAATAAATCTTAATATTGAAGACAAACCTCTAATTTCGAATAAGTTTCGGAATGTTCTGTTTTGTAAGAAGGATAGTTCATTTTATCTATGTAAAGAAAATATTCCATTTATTTTTAAAGTTACAAAAAATGGTACTTGCTATAATTTAATTGATTCTCTTGATTTAGTCAGAGATAAATTAATAATATCTTATGATTTAGAATGGTGGATAAAAGATTCAATACTATTTTCTTCAAATTTAACACAAGATGGCAAATATTCAGTAAATATGTTAAATATCAACAAGTTAGAGAAATCGCAAATTTGCAAAATAAATCAATTGTGCAATTTTGGTTTTAATTTTATAGTCAAGAGAGAGGATTCTTCTTTTATTTTTACTGAAAAATGGAAAACGAGAAATCCAGTTTATCTTGATTCTATTGATAATTTTGTTTATAAATATGATTTTTCAGGTAATTTAATAAATACTTTTGGAAAACCTGACTCAATTTATATGAATAATAAGTACAGTTGCATGATAAATAACCAAATTACTTCAAATTCAAATCATGAAATATTTTTATGGCTTAACATACTGAAAAAAATCCAAGTTTATAATTTTCAAGGAGAAATTAAAAAAGAAATTCAGTTGGATTTTGATTCGTCATTTCATTATAATTTAGAAAGAATCCCAGAAGAATTTAATGATTCAACATGGAAAGTTATTAGACATGATTTTTCATTAAGTTACAAAATATTAGTAGATAATGTTTCTCCAAATAGTCTTGGGTTGATCTATTATAATTATATTGACAAAACACCAAATTTTCCAGGAGTAAACTATGATCAGCAGTACTATATGAATATACTAAATACCAAGACAATAAAGACTCGAACTGTAAAATTCCCAATAAATTCAATTCCTTTTTATTTTGAAGGTGATAAGATATTTTGTACAGAGGTAAATGAAGATAATGAATTGAGTATAGTTTATTATCAAATAGTCAATTAATTTAAGTTCCTATTCTCCCATCTGTAATTTATCTCCAAAAAAAACAGGAAAATGGAAAGATGACTACGTTTGTTAATAGATAGTAATGTTCGATTCTTCGCTTCGCTCAGAATGACAATACATAATTGCATTTTCCCCTCTATCAAGACATGGCTAGGGGGTGTGTCGGAATCCATCTGCATTTTCGATGTACTGGGGAATGAAGTGATGACAATTGAGACACGTAGCAACGTGTCTCTACAAAACTTTGATGTGTCGGTACTGCCGCCGGGAGTGTATTTTGTGAAGGTTGGAGATGTGGTGCAGAAATTTGTGAAAATATGAGAGAAAATTGTAGAGACAGGTCTGAGACCTGTCTCTACTGTTTATATTGTTGATTCAATATTAAGTATTCTAGTTTAAAACCGCTAATTTAAAAAATAACTGGTGATTTATCTTCCTTTGCTTCTTCTGTCAGTTTTTACTATTTTATAGAGTTTATCGTTTTCACGGATTTTCTCATCGCAGTGGAAAGTAATTCTGTCACCTTTAGTGGCAGTTTTTCCTTCAAATTGGGTGCCGTCACGCTCAATCATGAACTTGTCTAATTTTCCCTCAATTACACCTGTAGTTGGTCCCATAATATAAAATTCATCATCAAGCGAAATATCTCGGTCTTCAACTAAAAAATCAGCGATATTTATCTTAGTATAATAATTCACAGCTTTGCCAACATACACTTTCTTGGTCGTTGCCGATGAACCATGTCGGTCTGTCCATTCTCCCGTAGTTTGTCCAAGATAATATCCATCCCAAAATCCACGATTATACACTCTGTCCAGTTCTTCACGCCAATGTGAAATTTTGTCTTCTGAATAATTTCCTTCCTGCCAAGCACGAACAGCTTCGTGATAAACTCTGGTTACAACTTTTACATATTCAGGCGACCTGCCACGTCCTTCTATCTTTAGAACTGTTACACCGGCATCAAGTATTTGGTCAAGAAAATCAATGGTTGCAAGGTCTTTTGGTGACATAATGTATTCATTGTCAATCTCCAAGTGCAGCCCGCTGGTTTTGTCTTCCACTTCATAAGGTCTGCGGCAAATTTGCAGACAGTCTCCCCGATTTGCTGAGTGATTTTGGGCATGTAAACTCAGATAACATTTTCCGGATACTGCCATACAGAGAGCACCATGAATAAACATCTCTATTTGCACTAAATTGCCGGAGGGACCGGTGATATTATCTTTTTTAATTGTGTCGCAAATTTGACGAACCTGGTCGAGGTTCAATTCACGAGCAAGAACAATCACATCTGCAAAATTTGCAAAGTACTTTACTGCATAAGAATTACTCACATTTTGCTGTGTGGAAATATGAATTTCCAAATCCTGCTCACGAGCATATTGAATAGCAGAAATATCAGTAGCAATAATTGCAGAAATTCCGCTATCTTTCGCAGCATCGATAATGTCCTCCATTACGGATAAATCTTCATCATAAAGCACTGTATTAACTGTGAGATAGCTTTTCACTTTGTGTTCATTGCATATTCCGGCAATAGTCCGCAAGTCATCCAAAGTGAAATTTTTGGAAGAAACAGCCCGCATATTCAACTTTTCTACACCGAAATAAACTGATCCTGCACCTGCCTGAATAGCAGCATGCAATGCTTCTAAGGAGCCCACAGGGGACATTATTTCTATTTGATTATTTTTCATTGTTTAATAAGTGTAAAAACGATATAATTATAGAAAAATTTGGAAAAGGAATTTTACAGTATTATCTTTTTGTAATTTAATTATGCAATTTGCAAAATTGAAAAATTTATTAAATCCGTTGTTAATTATTTATTTGTTTTTAGTAAATTGCATTTGCAGATTTATTATGATACACGAAATGTGTGAGAAATGGCAGAATGGTTAAAAATATATTGCAATAAATTCCAAAAATGGCTTAAGAGGGTTTTATGGCTTTATGAAGACATACGGAATAAATTATATAGTATTAGAACCGCAGAAAAAGCTGAACCAAAATCAGATGAAAATTACAGAGAAGAAGAAAACAACAACCATTTTGCTTTCAAAATTACCCGAAAAGTATTTGCTATGAATTGTGAGTTTGCTTTTGACATACGTAGGGGTGCAAACTTGCATTTGGTTCTTAAGCCTTAATTAATGAAGTTTGCCTTACCCTCACCTCAGTTAAAACTTGCCTTTAAATTAGGCTTAAGATGTTTGAAGTAAAAAAACAAAATTACGCTCCATTTCTCAGTGAAATATAGAATTCTTTAACTTAAAACAGAAAATTGTTCAATTAAATAAAAGGAATACAAATATGAAAATAAAATTAATTTTAATAATATTTTACCTTTTTAGTTATTCTTTGTCCCTTGCACAATGCCCTATAAATATTAATGAATTTGGACCATCAACAACATCGAATTATGAACCTTTTCCTTATGACTATTGGGGTTCTGTAAATTATAGGGAAAGATTTTTCAATAACAGGTATGAGATTAAGGTTGACTGGACTACCGTTACAAATTTAGGAAGATATGGTCTTGATGATTATGAATTTAAATCATTTATGTATATTGCGATTATCAATGACCTAATTGTTGATTGTAATTTTTCAGGAACTAAACAATTTGTATTTTTCGAAGAAACTGATTGTAAAATTCAGAAAAGATGTTATCTTAAAGTATCTGAGGAAAGTGAAGTACTTTGTGCAGATGAAGGTTGGGGTTCTTATATACCGGGATTTTATGAATGGTATAATGAAAAATACTTACCTATATCAAAAGAATTCATTTGTGGTTTACAATGTTGTGAATTCATCTATACAGTTGAATGTATTTTAGCACCTTCAGGAAATGAAACATATCCACACATTGTTAGTATAGCTAAAAATCCTGCTGCCGGTTCTGGATGCAATAATCCAATATACGATTGCTTGACAAATGAAGTAATAAATTGTGAATCCACTTGCGAATAGGAGATAAAAATGTATCAAATTACATTTAAACAAATTATAATAATTGGATTAATATTTTTATACATTAACAATTCATTATTTTCTTATGATTTTCAACTTTTAGATTATGGAATTAATAAAACTCCCTTTACGAATGTATCATTTTATAAAGGGAAAGTTGCAATTTTGGCAAATGATAGCACTTTACTCGGTAATTATGACCGAGCTGTTGTGATTGTATTGGGTGATTCAGCAAATGTGTTACCAATTGAATTCCTTAATAATTCTGAAACCAAAAATATACTTTTCGATGGTGGCATACAAAGTCAAATACATTGGGATTCGACAGGTTTAATATGGGTTAGTGGTCAATCGATGTATTGTTACAAAAATGAAAATTGGCAAGAGTATTATATTGATGATGAATACCGAGAAAATCGTACATTCAATAATTTTCAAGTAGATTGTTATAGCAATTTATGGATTACAACTTCAATTTATAATTCTAAAACAGGTGATGAATTTAGTGAATTATATAAATTCTCTGATGGTGAATTCAAATTGCTTCTTAAATTTCCTGTTTCAATCTCATTTATTTCAAGAGAAAATGGTAACATAATAGCTGCCTTACCTGATGGTAGAGTCATTCTTCAAAGGACTTTTCAATCGTACGAAGAAGACCCACAAAATAAAATATATGATGATATTTATATTATTAATCAAGATGATACATATATAAGAACAAAACTAATAACACCTTCAGGAAAGGATTTTAATGAATATAACAAAGCAGTTTATGATATAATACCCGAAAATTCAGATAAAATTTGGGTTACTTTAGGGTATCGTAAATATTTTGAAAATGAGCATTGGACAAATTGTTGTTCAGGAATTAGTTTGTATTCAAATAATAAATGGCTACCTTTCAATGAAGATAATGGCTTAGTAAAAATAACACCTAATGCATATTTACCAGTATATTCAATATTTAAATTCGAAGAAAACCGATATCTGGTATATACATCAAATGAAATGTATATATTAGAAAATGATTCATATCTTAAACAAATTTTCTTGGGATAATATAATTTTAGATGCAAAAGTTATTATTGCCGATACTCTTTGGACTTACGAAAAAGTTTCATCCCAACTTGAATATGTTACAAATCATGATTTAAATTTAGGAAAAAAAACAATTCAAAAAATGTACCTTAATTCACATGATGAATTAGTTTTTCAATTTTATTTTGGGTTATTAATTGTTAGCAAAGATGGGATTAAAAGTGTTTTTGACGAACAGGTATTAAATAATGGTTATGTTTACCCAAATCCCACTCAGGACATAATATTTATTAGAAATAGTGATAAATTTGAAAAGTACTTAATTTATGATTTAATCGGTAGAGTAGTTCAAAGCGGAGTTTACAATCATAAATCAATTGAAGTAAATAAATTACCTTCAGGAAATTATTTTGTAAAATTAACTAATAATTTCAATTATTTTATTTCACAGTTTATTAAATTTTAAAAAAGGTAAAAAAAATGTTAAGTTCGTATAATAAAATAAAATATGTGTTTTTATTCTTTTTAGCATTATCAATCAGCTCAACAGGTTTTGCTCAATCGGCATATTTTGATGTAAATGCAAATTGTCCTGATACCGGTTCTGAACCTTGGTCAAACAATGATGTTTCTTATTATACTGACAATTATGGTCTTACAGGATCTATTGATTTTAAATATAGATATGACAATGGCGACTATGAAATTCAAATGGATTGGTCAACATTTTCTAATCAATCCGGATATATTCAAGACAATGCTCTTAAAAAAATTATAGAATTTGAAGCAGTTAAAAAAATAGTACCTCAAGTTCAAGAACCTTATTCAGTGAATGTATATGTTTATTATTCACGTTTATGTAGGTCTTGGCTCACTCTTAAAATTCATCTCTCAAAACAGCAACAAATTGCCTGTTGCGATGACCAATCAATTATTGAAAGTGGTGATATTGGTATTGATGAAAATAATGAATATTATTTCAATTATCGAAGGTGGATTATTTGTGGTGGCAAATGTTGCAGAAGACAATATATTGGTACAAGGTATTGGGACACAATTAAAGAACTCTGGGTAACGAGTGTTTCATTTGTTGGTACTCAAACTGTTACTTCTTGTCCTAGAAATACTGCTCTTCATGATTGTATTACTAATGAACTAATTCCTTGTAATGATAGTAGTTACGATGGATTTGATGATGGATTTTAATCTAAAAGTGAATGACATAATATAATATTTATTATTCATATTTAATACTCTTAAAACTGCCCGAGTAGGGCAGTTTTAATTTCTAATAATTCAACAACTTCACTATATCTGCATAAATTTTCTCTTCGCTTGGAAGCACGTCATTTTCGTATTCAGGAGCGAAAGGAATATGCGAATCTTTCGCAGCGTGACGCATAATCGGTGCATCGAGATATGAGAATGCTTCTAGGGAGATAACCGCTGCGATTTCGGCACCAAAGCCAAGAGTGAGAGTATCCTCGTGAGCAATCATCAGGCGATTAGTCTTTTTCACGGAATTAATCACGATTTCCTTATCCCAAGGTGAAATTGTACGAAGGTCAATCACTTCCACGAGTTTGCCATAATCTTTCTCAATTTTCTTAACGGCATTCAAGGTGTCTTTCACGGTTAAACCCCAGGAAACGACAGTTGCATCTGTTCCTTCACGCACAATTTTTCCTTTACCAAAAGGAACAAGATAATTTTCGTCAGGTTCGGCAGTAGTAGAATATGGCAGACGATAAAGACCTTTATGTTCCAGAAAGAGTACTGGGTCCTGAATTCTGCAAGCAGTTTTGAGTAAACCTTTAGCATCAGCTGCAGTACTCGGATAAGCAATCATCATACCCGGAATATGTGCGAAAAATGCCTCGATATTCTGAGAATGATAAAGCCCACCATGAATATAGCCGCCTACTGCAACACGAATTACAACAGGTGAAGTAAAATTCCCATTGGAACGGAAACGCATTGTAGCAAGTTCATCTCGAATTTGCATAAAAGCGGGCCAGATATAATCACCAAATTGAATTTCCACCACAGGCTTGAATCCACTCACAGCCATACCAAGGGCAGTGCCAATAATAGAAGCTTCTGCCAAAGGAGAATTGAATACTCTATCTGTACCGAAGGTATTAGACAAGCCTTTTGTGGCAGTAAAAACTCCACCTTTTGGGTCTGCAACATCTTCGCCATAAACAACTATTTTATCATTAAATCTTAATTCTTCGTGAAGAGCATGATTGATGGCATCAACCATCACAACTTTGCTTTCCGAAGGCAGAATATCGAATTCGGCATAAGGCAAATCAAGTGTTTCCTTTGGAGCAAAATTATGCAGTGTGGAATCTTTCGGATCCGGAGCAGGGCGAGTTGCCGCCCAATCAGCACTGGCATGAATTTGCTTTTTCACATCAGCCCAAAGATTATCAATTTCTTCTTGTGTAACAATATTATTTGAAACTAAATATTCAGATAAATTTTTAATAGGGTCTTTTTTGCTGAAAGCTTCTTCCAATTCCTTTGCATCACGGTATTTCTTTTGGTCATCACTCGAGGAATGTGCTATTAGTCTTTCGACTTTTGCATGCATCAGCACGGGACCTTTTCCGGCACGCATATATTCAACAGCTTCCATTGCAGCCAAGAAAGATTCAATGAAGTCGGATCCGTCATAAGAAAACATTTTCAGATTTTCGTAAGATGAAAATGAAGTAGTAACATTTGCCCCCATTGACTGGGATTCACGTTTCACAGAGATTGCGTAACCATTATCCTGAATATGGAAAAGTACAGCAAGTTTTTCACGAGATGCCCAGTTAACAGCCTCATAGAATTCACCCTGCGAAGTAGTACCTTCACCGGAGGCAACATAAGTGATTGCATCAGAATCTAATTTGCGATTAGCCAGAGCAGTACCAACAGCATTCAGAAACTGAGTACCTGTTGGAGATGATTGAGTCGGCATATTCAAATCTTTATGGCCGAAGTGACCGGGCATTTGGCGACCGCCTGTTGCAGGATCTTCGGCTTTGCCCATTGCAAGCAAAAAATATTCATCAGTTTTCAGACCTAATCCGTAAGAAAAAGCAATATCACGATAATATGTCCATGCCCAATCATGCCCGGAAATGAGATTCATTGCTATTGCTACTTGCGAACCTTCGTGACCGCTGCCACCTATATGAAAAAACGATTTACCTTGTTTCACAAGAGTTAAGTGCTTTTCGTCGGTAAAGCGAGCCAACATCATAATTTTAAGTGCTTTCAAAAAGTCTTCTTTTGAAAGGTCTAAAGTCGAAATATTTTGTTTCTTGGTAACTGGTCTTGATTTTGCCATATTATAAGTTATGTTTAATTTTGAATTCTTTAAATAATCAAACTAAAAACGAAAAAATACATAAATTAT
>MHAC01000032.1:48640-52466 GCA_001804565.1 Ignavibacteria bacterium GWF2_33_9
TTGAGTTGGGATAGAATTATAGGATTGGGAAGAGAAAAGAAGGTATTGCAAAGAGCAATTACCGGGAATAGGGTGCATCATGCTTATTTATTTACCGGTATTGAAGGTATCGGAAAAAAAGGAATGGCATTTGAGTTTGCGAAAGCACTGAATTGTAGAAATCCTATTATTGAACCAGACAGTTTTAAATCCTGTGATGAGTGCGAAAGTTGCAGGCAGATGGAACGATTGACTCATCCCAATTTGCATCTGATATTCTCCCTTCCTGCAGGAAAATCTTCTGTTGCTAAGTCAGATAATCCTTTAGCAAAACTCTCTGACGAACAGGTTGAAGAATTACAATTTCAATTGGAACAATTTTCGGCGAATCCATATCATAATTTTAATTTATCGGGTGCAAATACGATTAAAATTGACCAGATTCGTGAAGTTAAGAAAAGATCATCACTTTCTACAGCAACTCGTGGCAAGACTGTAATAATAATAATGAATGCTGATGAAATGACTACAGAGGCTGCGAATGCTTTTCTGAAAACATTGGAAGAACCACAGGAAAATACCGTAATAATCTTAACAACTGCAAGGAAAGATAGGTTACTAACAACAATTCTTTCCAGAACACAGCAGCTTTATTTCCACCAGTTATCTAATGAAGAAATCCGTATTGGTTTGCTGGATAGATTCAATATTGATGAAACTAAAGCAAGGGTGATTTCAATATTATCGAATGGTTCATTTTCCAAAGCGATTGAATATATTACGAATGAATATTCAGATATTCGCATAAAATTTGTTGACGTTTTTAGAACAGTATTAAAGAAAAAGAATTACCGAACTGAATTAATTGAAAAAATTGATGAAATTGTCAAAGAAAATGATGCAAAAAAGATAATCAGCGGTTTAATGCTATTCCAGTTATGGGTTAGAGATGCTTACTCATACTCACAATTCGCAAATAAATCCAATATCATAAATTTAGATCAAATAGACATTATTCATAAGTTTGTGGAGAATTTCAGTACTTTTGATTATTTAGAGGCTATAGGAAAAATAGAAAAATCAATAAATTTAATCAAAAAAAACGTGAATATCCAGTTAATTTTAGTAAATTTATTTTTAGGAATTAGACAAAATGTATTTAAGTTTTATTAGTCGAAACTAATAATAAAAAGTGTTTATGCTAATTAATAATAATGAAGTTACAATAAATAAATCACAAAATCAAGGAAATACTAAATTTCATTCAATAGATACAAAAGATGCAAGAGACAATAAATTTATTACCGACACCAAAAACAATGTATTTGTAGAATTAGATAAAGATTTTACAGAGAAAGAGGCACTCTTACATAAAAACGGTAATACCAATGGAAATGGTGAACTGAAGAATATTGATGAAGACACAATAGAGCCCTCCCAAAAAGATGGTAATATCAATGATTTAAGATTTAATCAGGAAAACGATAATAATCATTTTCCCAAAAATGATGCAATGGATAATCATAATTCTCAAAATGAGAAAAGTGATAATTCCAGACACATTCCTGTGATTGACAGGAAAAATGAGCTTTTGAACTCTCATAATACTGCACAGGTCCTTTTTCAGGGTAATAGAAGGGAATTTTATTTTATACCCGCAAATGTTAATGTGAATGAAGGTGACGAAGTAATTGCCGAAACAGAAAACGGAGTCGATCTAGGTAAAATCACCGGTAAAGGTGAATTGATTTTTCGTAAATGGAATGCATTCAAACTCGATAACGATGTTCCTGTTTATTCAATATTACACAAAGTAAGTCCAAAGGAAAAACAAAGACATCAAGCCAATTTAGAAGATCAGGAAAAAATTCTTGAAAAAGTTAAAAGTTTGATTTTAAAGCATAAATTGGAAATGCGAGCGACAGAAATTGAATGGCAATTTGATAGACGCAGACTAACCATTTATTTCCTTGCTCCCCAAAGAATAGATTTCCGTGACCTAGTGAAGGAACTCGCAAAAGAATACCGTACAAGGATTGAATTAAGGCAAATTACTCATAGGGAAAGAGCTCGAAGAATTACACTTTGGGAAGGAATTTGCGGCAGGTCCATATGTTGTAGTTCCTTTATGAATCAGGTGAAACCTATCACAATTGAACATTCACGTGCACAGCAGCTTTCTGCAAATGTTGCAAAATTGAGTGGATACTGCGGTCGTCTTAAATGCTGTCTTGCATTTGAATATGATTTTTACCTTGCAGAAAATGAAAGATTCCCACGGTTAGGTACAATTTTGCAATTGGAAGATAAAAGTTTCAGATTAATAAAATTCGATATTTTTAAGGATATTCTCACATTTTACTGTGATGAGCAACATCATATTAAGAATTTCAGTTTAAATGAAGTGAATACTTATGCAAAAGATAATTTGTTGCTTGAACCGAGAGAAGCTAGTTGCAATGGTTGTGGAGGTCATGAAGAATCAGAACTGGAAGAACTTATGAATTTGCAGGATTAATTAAATTAGTTTTTATTGAAAAGAGTTGAGGTTAATTGCTTCAACTCTTTTTCTTTTAAATTAATCCATTTGATTTTAGGATTTAAAATTTTTGCTGAAAGAATTTCTCCTGTTTTCCCGCTGAAAAAAACTTTTTTATCATCTTTTAAATTATTAAGATAAATAAATAATCCATAATCATAACCCCTGCCGGTCTGCACAGAATTTTCCTCAATTACTGCTATCGAATTATTATGAATTTCATAATAATTGCTTGAAGGCCTTTCATACTTTTTGTAAAGTTCTTTATTTGAATAATTAGTATAAGCAAAGTAAATAAAGACAATTGAAATTGAAACATAAATCAATCGGAATGAAAATTGTCTTATGTTTTTAACAGTAATAAAAAGAAGTATAATCGTAGAAGCAAATACTGATATAATAAAAGTATTTTCGCCAATAAAGAAAGAACCTGGTAAATATGTCGCAAACTTTGTGAGTGTTTGAGAAATTTCAATTAGTAATTGTGAAGTTGTTGCAAGTGCACCGGCAAATGGCATCCAAAAATAGGAAGCAATTACTGCCATGATAGCGTAAGATTGAGCAAGTACCATTGCCGGAATTATAATTAAATTTGCCAAAGGTGATATTACAGAAATCGTTTTGAAATAATATGCGACAATTGGTGAAACAATAATAGTTGCTGATAAAGTCATTGCCAGACTGGATTTGATGAATTTAGGGAAAAAGGTATCTTTGCTCAATAATTTGTTTTTACCAAGTAATTTCACGAATTTTTCGTTTAATAAAATTATTCCCAAAATTGCAGCAAATGACATTTGGAAGCCTGCACTATATATCATTTGCGGAGAGACAATGATAATCACCAGTGCTGCAATTGAAATTACATTGATTGGATTAGGTTTTCGCTGTATTGTTTTTGCCAGCAAATAAATCATTATCATCAGTGAAGCTCTCACAACTGAGGGATTCAATCCTGTGAGTACAGCATAAGACCAAAGTGTAACTGAAAATATACTGAATTTCAGCCATGGTACTTTAATAAAAGAAAAGAGCCAATAAATTATCATAGAAATTAAACCCACATGCAGACCGCTTACTGCAAGAATATGTGCAGTTCCTGAAAGGGCAAAATTCTGCCGGATTTCCTGCGGAATCGATTTTTTATCACCCAGCAATATTGCTTTCACAATGCCTTGAGTTATTGGAGAGTAAAGTTCCTCAATTTTTGACTTAATTGAATTATTTACTAATTGTATTATATTTTGCTTTTTTCCATTATCCAGAATTGCAATTTCATTTGTGAAGGCAAATGCTGTATAATGTATA
>MHAC01000033.1:0-19056 GCA_001804565.1 Ignavibacteria bacterium GWF2_33_9
AAGTTATTTCTGCAAAAGAGAGTAATTTTCTGAAAACATTTCTGAAAATTAAGAAAGGATTATATCAGATATTTTTTCAAAAAAGTCATCTTCGCCATCGTGAACCAACTTTACTGAAATCATTATCAAAAAAAATATCTCATCAAATAAATCAATCGGATGCTGACATTGTATTTGCATTTGGATCACTTTCCATTGCTTATCTTGAAACTGATTTACCTGTTTACATGCTGACTGATGCAACGTTCGACAATCTTTTGGATTTTTACCAGGAATATAAAAATGTAACTAAAGTTACTCTTGAAAATGCAAAAGAAATTGAACAACTTGCCTTCGAAAAAGCATCTCATATTTTCTTTTCATCAGATTGGGCTGCAAAAAGTGCTATTGTCAACTATTCAGTTCCTGCAGAAAAAATCTCAGTTGTTCCTCTTGGGGCAAATTTAAATCAAGTTCCTAATATTGATGAAATTAATAAGAGTTTTGATCCGGGAAATTTAAAGCAGATTAATCTGCTTTCCTTCGGTAAATATTGGGAACGTAAAGGACATGACAGAGCTTTTGCGGTTCTTAATTCATTACTCAAAAAAGGTGCAAACGCACAATTAACTATTGTCGGATGTGACTTGCCTGCTGATTGGGAAAAATATGATAAATTTACAAGAACGAAAGTTACGGTTATCGGCAATTTGAATAAAGACATTTCTTATGAACTTGAGATGCTGGAAACTATTCTCAAAAAAACTCATTTTTTGTTGTTTCTTTCACGTGCTGAGACTTTCGGACATGTTGTCTGTGAAGCAAATGCTTTTGGTATTCCTGTGATTGCCGCAAACATAGGGGGTATTCCATCAGCAGTTCGTGATGGAATTAACGGCTTTTTAGTTGATGAAGATGAATTGCCTGATAAAGCAGTAAATTTGATTATGTCAATTACGAATAATCAGGAAACTTATAATCAACTATCCATGAATTCAAAAATTGAATATGAAGAAAGGTTGAATTGGGATAATTCCGTGAAATTAATATTGGAAAAAATCGTACACTAATCCTCTGAAAAATCCTCTTCTGACAAAATTTCAAGTAACTGTTCAGCAAGTGCTAATGCAGAAGAATTCGAAAGAATCTGTTCTGTGAATTTCTGTATCACAATATCTGAATCGCTTATTTCATCTTTTATTTCCAAAATTTTAATAAGGCTTTGTATTGTTTTACTGAGTGATTGCATTGTTTTCAGTTGAGCATCCAAATCCATTGATTCAATTTCATTTTTTCTCAACGATAATTTTCTGATTACTCCATCAAAAAGCTTTTGCAGTGATTGCACAACTTTTCTTGCAGAGTAATCATTTTCTTCATTAGGTTGAAAACACAGATTATCCTGAAAAATCACATTTTTGCGTGTGTTCCATTTAAATTGTTTTTTCCATTTAGCAAGATTGAATTCCTTTACTTTAGTTATATAAGATAATTCTTTTAAAGCAGGTTTTTGCAGTACGGAATAGATAACAAAAGATAAATATGCGATTTTTGTTTCATTCATTTTGCAAAAATAAGTACTTATTGCAAGATTGAAAAGTATTATATATATAATTAGATTAAAAGTGAAAATAATTTTTAGTTATTTAATTCGTATGTAATTAATCAAAAATGAATTTTTAAACTTTTTTAAATAGAAAATCGGAGAAATTAAATGCGTCGTAGTATTTTAATAGTAGTTGCAGCTGTTTTATTGCTCAGCACAGTTACATACGCTCAGAGTGGAACAACACTCAAAACTAAAAAAGATTCTTTGTCTTATGCATTGGGTGCACAAATTGGGAAGGATTTTTTAAGGAACAATATGGAAATCGATCCAGCAGTTTTTGATGCAGCATTCAGGAATAGTTTTTCAGGTAAAGATTTATTGATGAATGAAGAAGCCATTCAAAATGTTATAATGGCATTCCAACAGGAATTACAGGAAAAAATGATGAAAGAAAAAGAAGAATCAATGTCGAAAAATGTAGAACTGGGAGAAAAATTCCTTAAAGAAAATGCTACCAAACCAGGTGTGAAAGTTACTGCTTCCGGTTTGCAGTATAAAGTTATGAAAGAAGGAACAGGTAAAACCCCTTCAATTTCAGACAAAGTGAAAGTTCACTACGAAGGCACTTTAATTGACGGTACAATTTTCGACAGTTCTTTCGAACGCAATCAACCAATTGAATTCCCTGTAACAGGCGTAATCAAAGGTTGGACAGAAGGATTGCAGTTAATGAAAGAAGGCGGTGAATTTATGCTATATATCCCCGCTGACTTAGCATATGGAGACCGTGGTGCAGGAGAACAAATTGGACCTGGTTCTACTATAATTTTTAAAGTTCAGTTAATTGCTGTAACTCCAAACGCAGTAGCTCCTGAAAACAAATAATTTAAAATTTTCGAAAAATACTTCCGGTGATTAAAGGATTGCCGGAAGATATTCGAAAAATAAAGTAATGGATTTAGAATATAGAGAGGGATTAGATTATGTCGAGATCATTAAATAAAGTTTTATTAATTGGAAATGTGGGTGTAGACCCAATTTTAAAGGAAACTCCCGGTGGAGTTCCTGTAACTTCTTTCCGCATGGCAACTTCGCAAACATGGAAAGATAGAAACGGAATGTTGAAAGAGCAGACAGACTGGCATACAGTTGTTGCATGGAGAGGATTGGCTCAAATAGTTGACAAACTTATTCATCGTGGTTCCAGAATTTTCGTGGAAGGACGTTTGCAAACCAGAACTATCGAAGATAAACTCACTCAAAAGCAAAAACAAATCGTAGAAATTCTTGCGGACAATATTTTATTACTAGACAGTAAAAGCAAGAATTTTTCTGAAAATCACGAAAAAATGGAATTTGGGGATTATCATGTACATAATGAGAGTGAATTTGAATCTCATGATGATTTTTACGATGATGTAGATTCAATTTTCGATGATGATTTTCACTTGAACATTGATGATAATAATTAATTCATAATCTCCTGAAAAGAGGTTGCAATGAAAATTACAAGAGCTACAGAAATTAAAGTGGGGATACTTCTCTTCATTTCTTTTTTAGTGCTAATTTTTATTATTCTCTTTGGAAATACTTTGAATCTTGCCGGTTCAAAAACTGAAGTAAATTTCCTCTTCCCGAATTCAGGAGGTTTAAAAATTTCAGATCCTATTTTCGTTAATGGGGTGAAAAGGGGAAATATTGCTAAGATTGAAAATTATCATGATTCAGTCCTGATAAAAGGATTTATTGAAGGTATATCCGATATTTATACAGATGCAAAGCCTCAAATTATGATTTTGGAAATTACCGGCGGCAAGAAAATTGAAGTTTACCCGGGAACCTCTCATCGACCTATAAATGCAAATCAAATCATAAAAGGCGAAACTCCGCCTGACCTTGCTGAATTAATTGCAATTTTCGGAAATGCAAGCCAGGGAATTACTGAAACTATCATAAAACTGGAAACTACTCTGGACGGGTTGAATGAACTTTTTGGTGATACTTTATTCCTTACTAATATGAAGAATATTGCTACCAATGCCAATACTGCTGTAGCAGATTTATCTGAAGTTATGCATGAGAATAAATCGAGTTTATCTTTTGCTTTGAAAGATTTGAAGACAATAACAACAGACTTGAAATCAATTATTTCAGATAATAAAGAACAGTTAAATTCCATAATTCAGAATGTGAGTTTACTTTCTGAAGATGTGAAGCCGCTTGTGATTAAAGCCGATAGCTTGATTTCCAATTTGCAGAAAATGACTGATGAAATGAATAAAGTCATCTATCAGGTAGAAAATGGAGACGGATTTATCTCTAAACTGATTTATGATAAAAACTTTACTGATAAAGTTAACGGTTCGCTTAGTTCATTGGATTCCCTTGTAAATTTAATACGTAAGAATGGAGTTAACGTAAATGTACGTTTGGGAACACGACCTTAAGGAGCGTAAATGTCATTAAAAACAACCGGATTAGATGAAAAACTTCAAGGATATTTAGTTGAAAATTTTTCAGCTGAAGATGATTTTCTGCGTAAACTCGCTTCAGATGCTTTAATAGCAGGATTTCCTACAATTCAGATTTCCCCAGAACAAACTCGCTTTTTACAATTTCTGATTAAATCAATAAATGCAAAGAATATTATTGAAATTGGTACTCTTTTCGGATACTCTACTATTGCAATGGCAAGAGCTTTACCTGAAAATGGAAAATTAATTTCACTGGAACTGGAGCCTGAACGTGCTGAATTTGCAAGACAAAAAGTAGCCGAAGCAGGATTATCTGACAAAGTAGAAATTGTTTGCAGCAAAGCACTTGACTTTCTTGTTGATTTTAATCCTGCAGAAGATTTGGATTTTGTTTTCCTCGATGCCGACAAAAATAATTATTATAAATATGTTAAAATTCTTGAAAGCAGATTACGTGTCGGTGGAATGATTACCGCAGATAATGCTTTCGCATTTGGGTTTATACTGGATTCAGCTCCGGAACGAAATCCGGAAGATGTGAAATCAATAAAATCTTTTAATGATTTTATGAATCAACATCCTAATTATCTCACAACTATAGCACCTGTAGGAGATGGTTTGCTTATGTCTCTCAAATTACACAATGAATAAATTTTGGTCATATATGAGAAATAAGTTATTCTTGTTCGGGCTGATTGGCTTGACATTGCTCCTTCAAAATTGTGCAACCCGTCAACCAAAAACCGGCTTTGAACTGCAAAGAGAAATTTGGGATTATACTGATGGAGATGAAGAGCCAAAAAGTATCTATCTCACATCAACTAAACCTATTGATTCAGTTAACCCTGATAAACTTGTCTATGATTTTTTCCGAGTAGAAATAGACCAATACCCCGATACAGTAAAACTATTTGCCCGTGTCTTTGATTCTCTTGGAAGTTTCGTTACAAATATGGCTTCCCCATATAAATTGAATAATGATGTGAATTATTTTTCATCTCTCAAAGAGTATTTAGGAAAAGTGTATAATGTTCGGGAAGTTGATGTAAAGGATTTCCATGTTCGTGAATTCGGGGCTAAGGATTCCATTCCTTACAATATCGTCCTGACAGTTGATTATAGCGGGTCGATGACCGGAGTTATGGATGCAATTTTTACAGGGACTAACATTTTTGTTGACCTGAAAATGGATTATGATAAAATAGGCATAACTACTTTTAATAAAGATTTCGACGAGAAAGTGCCATTGATTCAGGATAAACAGAAGATAATCTCACTTTATAATACACGCAAAGAGAGAGGAATCGGAATGTTTTCTGCTGTTTATGATGCAGTACTTAAAAATATAGAAATGTTCGATAATACTTCCGATGAAGTTCCAAGAGTATTGGTGCTCTTTTCCGATGGAGACGACAATTATTCTAAGAAAGAATTAGACACTTTAATGATGCGGGCAAAAGAAAGGCAAATTCACATTTTTTCTGTAGCTTTCGGTTATTCGAAGGACGATAATATGCGAATTATGTCCAAATATACCGGCGGCAAATTCTATAAAGCTTATACGAAAGAAGAATTAATTGCAATTTTCCGGGATATTTATATGAGTTTGAGATATTATTATCTGATTACTTACCATCCTCCTAAGTTTTGGGGTTATCACAAAGTGAGGTCGTATTTAAGTATCCCCGGTAGAAAACTAGATACTTTATGGGCAGAAGCAGATTACAACACTTCCGACTTGATGCCTTGGGATAAAGTAGGTTCGGCTTTCTCCAGACCTATCAGATTCGATTACGATAAATTTGATATCAAGCCTGAATCAATATATATTCTCGACGAGATTGCAGACGTGATGCTGAGCGATCCTAAATTAAAGTTGGAAATTCAGGGACATACTGATAATATGGGCGGAATTGAATATAACCTAATTCTGAGCGAAAATCGTGCAAAGGCTGTATATGATGCACTCGTAGCACGTGGTGTCCCAGCAGGGAATTTGCGTTATCGGGGATTTGGTTTCTCTCGTCCTATTGCGAGTAATGATACTCCTGAAGGTCAGGCAAAGAATCGCCGTACTGAATTTGTTGTACTCGCAAAATAACGCAATAATTCATTAAGCTTAATAAAAGTAAATAAAATTTACAATTTTCGTAATTTTGTAAATCTATTAATATGTAATTGAAATAAAAGGATTCGAAATGCTCGATTTAAAATTTGTTCGTGATAATTTTGATTTAGTAAAAGAAAATATTGAAAGAAAAAATGAAAAAGCTGATTTGAGTGAATTTCTCTTACTTGAAGAAAAAAGAAGAGAATTTATTCAAAATACCGAAAAGCTGAAAAATGAAAGAAATGTCGTTTCCAAAGAAATTTCGAATCTGAAGCGCACCGGCGGCAATGCGGACAATTTGATTGCTGATATGAAAGTAGTATCCGACAAAATTAAAGAATTTGACGATAATCTGAAAGAAGTTGAATTGCAAATTCAGGATATTATCACAAGATTGCCAAATATGCTGGCAGAATTCGTTCCTGTTGGCAAAAGTGAAGAAGACAATAAAGTGATTCACCACTGGGGAGAAATCGTTCCACAGAAACTGAAAATGAATCATATAGAGATTTCCAAAGCTCTTGGCATTCTGGACTTTGAACGTGGAGCGAAAGTGAGTGGTTCCGGTTTTTCTTTCTATATTGGCAAAGGTGCAAAACTCGAGCGTGCAATCATTGATTTTATGATTGATTATCACGTGGAAAAACACGGCTATACTGAGTTTTGGTCACCTTTTATGGTGAATGAAGCTAGTATGTTCGGTACAGGACAATTACCGAAAATGGCTGAAGATATGTACTTCGCACAGGAAGACGGGATGTATCTTATTCCTACTGCAGAAGTCCCTCTCACAAATTATCATCGTGACGAGATTTTGAACTTTGAGGAATTGCCAAAGAAAATTTGCGGCTATACTCCTTGTTTCCGTCGGGAATCGGGTTCATACGGCAAGGAAGTTCACGGATTTTTGCGTGTGCATCAATTTAATAAAGTGGAAATGGTGAACTTCGCTTTACCGGAAAATTCATTCGAGCAATTGGAAATTTTGACCAACGAAGCAGAAGATATTTTGAAAGCATTGAACGTGCCATACCGTAGAATCTTGCTTTGTTCAGGTGATACTTCGTTCGCAAGTGCAATGACTTATGATTTGGAAATATGGGCAAGCGGTGAAGAAAAATGGCTGGAAGTATCCAGTTGTTCCAATTTTATTGATTTCCAGGCGAGACGTGCGAACATCAGATTCAAACGTACTCCAAGCTCAAAACCTGAATTCGTGCATACACTAAATGGAAGCGGAGTTGCTACTTCTCGTCTATACGCAACAATTCTGGAAAATAATTTGCAGGAAGACGGCAACGTGATTATCCCCGAAGCTCTGCGACCTTACTGCGGCTTCGACAAAATTGAAGCTAAGTAATTAGTAAATAAATTCATGAAGGGACGCATTTCTAATGCGTCTTTTTTTTTACATTTTCACAAATTTCTGGACTATATCTCCAATCCGAACGAAATACACTCCGGGCGGCATGGTGGAAATATCTATCTTTGTAGAGACAGGTCTGAGACCTGACTCTACGGTCATTACCATATTCCCAGCGACATCAAAGATACTGGTATTAGATCCCAGATACTCCCGATGAAATCGTGGTGAAATAAGATTCTATATCTTCACAAACTATATAGGTTTTGACTGATTATTAAATTTAAGGAAATAAAAAGATTGTTTTTAAATAATTTTTCGAATCATATTGTTATGATTTTGATTTTTTTTAAGTTTGCATAAGTATAAATCGTAATTACGATTGAAATTTTTTGAAATAGTTTTGTAAGCGTTGTCTTACTTATGTTCTAAATCGAAAATCGCCAATTTTCAAAGTAAATGGAACTGCAGTAAAGGCACGCCCCGATTGGGGCGTTTTCCTTTTTTGCTTTCGTACTGGGTGCTTGGTCGTACCTATCTGAAGGGCATTAAAGAGAAAATGTCCTTTTTTTGTGTATAAATTTTTAGGATCATAATGAAAAGATTATTTACTATTTTATTTTTTATTTTTGCATTCGCCCCATCGGTTTCATTTTCAATATCCGACTTTTCGTATTCAGGTGTCGCTTACGATAATACTGGACAGATAATAATTTCGCAAAATATTGAGGTTCAGGTTCAAATTAATGATGGAACCACTTTGTTTTTAGAAGAATTTCTTTCCTCTGCATCAGTTTCAACAAATGAGTTTGGTGTATTTACAGTTCAAATTGGTTCTGGTACAAAAACAAGTCAAGCAGATTTATCTGAAATTGTTATGAAATCAAATACAAATATTATTGTTAAGGTCAGAAGACCTGAAAATAATTTTGTAACAATTGCCGGAACATCGCTTGCCAATCTATATTTAGATAATTTTCAAAAAGATGGGACCTCAGGAGGAAATTATTTTACAATACCAAGTAGTTCAACTGAACCAACAAATCCTACTGTAGGGCAGTTTTATTATAATACTGAAGAGAAGCGGCTTTATTATTACAATGGTGAATTTTGGGAATATTCTCAAACCACACCAAAATTATTTAAAGGAAAAATCCACAGTAAGATTGATGGAATATCAGGAAATATGAAAACAATAGAATTAGCTGATGATGGAAATAAAATTGCACTAATGTATAGTCAATCAGAACCACCTTATAAAGTCTTTATTAATGTATTTCAATATAATGGAAATTCTTGGATTAAAATGGGATCAGATATTGAAACAGAAGAATATTATGATAGCAACATATTAACATTTTCTCATGATGGTTCCACTGTTGCATTTGGTAATGGTTCTTTTGACAACCATAAAGGAATTGTCAGTGTATTCAAATGGGAAGGAATTGATTGGGTTCAAAAAGGTAATTCTATTTTAGGTGATAATCCTTATGAAGAACTCGGAAGATCAATTGATTTAAACGAAAATGGTAATGTTATTTTCATTGGAAGCCCTGGGTATAACTCAAATTATGGAAAAGGAAGTGTTTATGAATTCAATGGAAATGAATGGATACAGAAAGGTCAATCAATTATTGGAAATGACGAATATGGAAATGTAGGTTTAAATTCTTCTATCTCAGCAGATGGTAATTCTATTGCTGTTCAGGGAAGGTACTGGATACAGGTATTTTACTTTAATCAGGTCTGGTTGCAAAAGGGGAACAAATTTAATTCTTATTTTGATCAGAATTCAACATTCAAATTGTCCTATTCGGGCAATTTATTTTCTATTGGTGGACAAGTAAATAATTATAATTCTTTCAAGGTATGGATATGGGATGAATTTAATTGGGAACCTTTAGGTAATTCGATTTCAATGCCAACCATGGGTGGGGAAGTTATGTTAGCTTATTCTTCTAATCTTAGGTTTTGTTCTTTTTTAAGTAACAATGATACTTATTTTGGTAAAATATCAGTTTATACATATTGGGGTGGAGAATGGGTAAAATTATCTAATGAAATCGAAGGTACAAATGAACTATATTTTTCTGATATTATTTCAATGAATGGTGATGGCTCACGATTAGCTGCTGGTGTATATGAGTTAGGTCAGAATTATATATTAATTTATGAATAATAAAGAGGTTAACAAATGAAATCTATTGCAACAATTAATTTCAAAGGTGGTGTTGGTAAAACAACAATAACATGGATATTAGCTAAATATCTATCAGATATCGAAAACAAGAAAGTTTTAGTTGTTGATACTGATGCTCAAATGAGTTTAACTATGGCTGTTTCTTTAGAAGAGGAAAGTGGTTCTTTCCAGAATGAATTTGGTATTTGGTATAACGGAAAACATAAAGATAAAAAGGACCTTTTAAAAGCTTTAGAAAAATATGATCAAATGCAAGGAGGTCATTTTGACTTTTCAATCGATAGCTCATTTATTTATAAAATGAATGATAATCTTCATTTTATTCCATCTGTTATTGCTTTATATTGGCTTGAACTTGATGTTTTTGATAGAGAAAAAGTCAAACACTTTATCAGGGCATTATTAGGTAAAATTGAACATTCAAGTACAAAATATGATTATGTCCTTTTTGATTGTCCTCCTAACTTCACAGCATTGTCTTATTCAGTTTTAAGCTGTTCGAGTATGGTGCTAATACCTATAAATCCTGATGTTTTTGCGGCTACTGGTATTCGTTTAATGATTGAGGGACTCAGTTTAAGAATCGAACCATGGCCAAATCCAAAAATTTGCATATTTATGAATAAAGCTAAACTACGGAGTAATCAACTGACTCAGGAGTCATTAAAGTATTTAAATGAGTCCAAATTAGTAGCAAAACAAAAAAGTCAAGAAGGAATGAAGATTGTTGTCTCAGATAATATTATTCCTGAACGAGTTGATATTAAAAGAGCTATTCCGAATTCTAAATTTCCAAAAGATTTTCAAATATACTTTGAAAGACTTTGGAATGATATTAAATTAGTAATGGAGAAGAAATGACTGATATTTTAAAAAAAATTGCAAAAATTGAAACATTATTAAATGAAATAAAGAAATCACTTGCAAAAAAAGATAAAGTTTTTCTTTTTGATAGAACTGATTCAAAAAAAATTATAATTGAAAAAAATGAAACTAATGACATTGGATTAAAAAAAGAGTATGACAATTTATATAAATTGTATGAATCTCAGAAGTTTCAAGAAATCGAGGAATTTATAAATGAAAAAAGCAAAGATTATCTTAAAGAATTTTGTAAAGTAAACAATTTGTCAATAGATACTAGTAGAGTTTCAAAACCTAATATTGTTAAGATTATAATAAAATGGTTCTCTCAAAGAAAGCAAATTACTGAAGGTTTTTAGTCTTAACACATCCAGTATAAGACTGGATAAATACACATTTGAAAAAAAATAAAATTAATCAAGAAAATATTATCGAAGTAATTATGAATGAATCTTCTGTATTTGAGTTGAAAGTTGAATGGTGGGCATTTTTTATTTCAATTCTTGCACTATTCTTTACATTGTTAAAAGATTATATTATCCCATTTTTGATAAGACCCAAAATGGTTTTTTATTATGATAATAGACCACCATATAAACGAGATTTTATACAGTATAATCTTGGTTCCGGGTATTGTTATGGAGACTTTTTCAGAATTGAGGTTAAGAACATAGGTTCTTCGACTGCAAAAAATTGTAGATGTCAAATATATGATGTATTGAATTTAACCAGTAGTCAACAAGTGGACTTAGCTGGTTATACATTGAAATGGGCAAGTAGACCTGACTTTTCTGAAAGATTAGAAATTCATAATAGTGAAAGAGAATTTATCGATATAGTTTTTACAAAATACAATGGTGATGAAGTTTATCTTCCTACATATCATAAAATAGCTGTCGGGATGAATGGAGTATTAAAAAAAGGTAAATATCAAGTAATACTTTTATTTACAGGTGATAACTTTTCACCTTATGAAATAACAATCATAATAAATAACTTGGGTATTGGAAATCAACTTGGATTGCATCTTGATAAAGTAGTTAAATTAGAAAAATATTAATTTTTGGTTTATTAATTTATTTTCTTTGTATTAATGATAGGTAAGGGCTGCCTATTCCCAAAGGTTTCACTCGTGGCTACTATAATTAAACCACTACGTGGTTCTCTGAATTCCTGCTTTCGCCCCGATTTCTTCGGGTCAGGCAGGGAAGACAGGGACTTTGTCACTTTTCACTTTCACTTTCACTTTTTTACATTTTCACAAATTTCTGTACTATATCTCCAATTCGAACGAAATACACTCCGGGCGGGAGAAATGAGACGTCAATCTTTTGTAGTGATAATTCATGAATTGTCTCTACGGACAGCACGCATTTCCCGAAAATATCGAATATCTCAAAACTCACAGAGCCTTCAGGAATTTGAGAAAGCGACAATGTCGAAAAAACAGGATTTGGGTAAATTATTACATTGCTCAATGATTCTGTCAAATCATAAGAATTTATATCAAGGAATTTTCCGAATGCTCCCAAAAGGTTCAATTTTCCGTAGCCCCAATATTTGTTTGGTATTGTATCGGAAGTGAAATTATCAGTAATGGCAGTTGTTTTGAGCAAGTTAATTAGTTCTTCCGGTGTAAAGTTGGGATTCATTTCTAATAGCAGAGCAACAGCACCAGCAACAACAGGCGATGACATGGATGTACCTTGGAATGCAGCGTAGCTATATGTTTTTCCGTAATATTCCATTCTTGTAACAATATCTTGTTTCCCGGGTATTGCACCATAACCGGTTTGACTGTAATTTGCTGCAGAAACAATTATTGAACCCGGAGCGACAATGTCCGGTTTATTTCTGCCATCTAAAGAAGGACCAACACTGGAAAATGATGCTCTATCTCCATACAATCCGGAACCTACTTTATATAAGAAATTTTTATAATTAACGAATGTTTCCTTCGATACAGAAGCACCTATGCAAAGAAGTTTATCTCCGGAAGCCCAATCGCCGATTGTGTATTCTGCATCCCCGGGGGTCGCTGCTGTATCATTTAATCTCGAAAAGAAAGAAGTATAGCCGTTTCCGTTTTTGATTAATGAACTAAACAGATGTATATTTGAATTCTGAGAATTGACCTCAACTTTGAACCAATGAGTATTTGGGGACTTAATGTTCAATAAAATTCGGGGACGAGAATTATACTCATTTTGATTTATGAAAGCAGTAACTCTTATTGTGTCTTCATCTTTATAGAGCATCTCAAAAGTTAGAATGGTATCTTGGTTGGAAGAGAAAAAATCAGTTTCGCACACCGTTACGGGATTACTTGTAGATTCAATTGAAGTAAGGTTTAATTTGAATTCTTTGGAATTTTCGCCCCAACAATCAATGAAAATTTCTTTAGGTGTGAAATTAATAGTTGACGCATAAGTGAAATAAGTCCAATTCAAGGAGTCCTGAGCAGAACAAATTAATTGAGAATGAACTAATGAATTACCTGAATTACCAGCAGAATTCACAAAAATCTTGCCTTTGCCCACAATATCTTCTAATGCTTCGGTGATGATTGAATTCCCGTCTTTAGGTCCCATTACGTTTCCCCAGCTTAAGTTTGCGACTGCGGGTTTACCGACTGATTCAGCATAATCGAATATATATTTTGCGGCATCCACAAAGTCGCTGAAAGCATTTGTATATCCTGTGAATTCAGGTCTTGGATGCCTTAGAGCTACCATCACAATTTCCGCTTCCGGTGCAACTCCTTCGTAAAGTCCTGCTGTCGGCCACCCGGATCCTGCGGCAATACCTGCTACATGAGAACCATGAGATGACTGGTCATAATCTGTTTGGATAGTTTGCAAAGAATCTACACTTGTTATTTCCGTACCATAATTAAAAGGTGTAGGCGGCAATCCATCCAAAGTTTGGTCCCATACTCGTGAAATTCGGCAATTCCCTAATTCATCATAAAAAGCCGGATGGGTGTAGTCAAATCCCCAATCAATTATGCCAACTATAACACCTTTGCCTGTGTATGGTTGCGGTAAATTATTTGTACCAAGTTTCACCTGGGTTATCTTTGCCATATTCTCTGCTGAATCCAGGTGCATTTCCACTAAACCGGATGTTTCGATGTAATCTACTCCTGCAATTTGGCAAAATTCAGGGAATTTCAGTACAGGAACTTGTGCAGTGTAAATAGACGGAGATATCCTGACAAGTTTTACACCAAGATTTTCTAATTTATTTTTGTCGAAACCACTATTTATTTTAATAATCGAACTAGCATAAGCAGTTATTTGCGATTGGATTTTTGCACTTTTAGTATCTATAATATTTGATTTTAATGGAAAATTCTTTTGCAAATTTTGAATAATTTCCTGCTGAGCAAGGTTTAGCGATTGTAATTCAAGAACTTGCTTATTGAGTTCCTTTGCGAAAGGTGATAAATTTGTTTTGGAATACGAAATTGACGTAGCAATTAAAATAATGATAATAACATATTTCCACATAGTGTTTTTTCTCTTTTTACATTATGCAAAATTATAAAAAAAAGAGGTATAAATAAAAAAAGTCAAGATGAACTCAGTTCTTTTTAAATTAATACTTCTTCTACTTAACTTTAATAAATTTTGTGGGAAATTGATTTTCTCCTGCCCGGAGAATTAGTTTATACATACCTTGTGGTAATTTATCTGTATTAATCTGATATAGATGCCCGCCTTCTGACTGTAAACCACAATTTACTGATAACATTTCTTCACCCAAAAGGGAATATACGACAATTTGCACATTTTCAGGTTCATCCAAATTATACTCTATGCTTAATCTATCTTCCACAGGATTAGGATAAAGACGTAATCCGATTTGTGTTGAGGGTAGTGTTTTTATTCCATCATCACCTTCAGGAGATAGTTTTAATACCCAAAAATCACGCTTTCCATAAAAATTTGTTACATCTCCATTTTTTTCAGAAGCATATCCAACAGCTACATAACCTCCATCCTGTGATTGAATTATTGCTTCGGGCCAATCGCCACCGTAACTTCCAAACATTTTTTGCCATTCGGTCTTTCCGTCTAAACTTAATTTTACTATTCCATAGTCCTCAAATCCATGGCTTGCATTCTCACCCCCATCAAATGATGATGCATAACCGATAATTACAAATCCATCTTGAGTTTGAATTATAGACCTTGCACCATCATTATAATAATTGCCATTACATTTTTGCCATTCAATTTCACCAAGAGCACTTAATTTTAATGTCCAAAAATCAGGGTAATAACCAGTTGAGTGATTTCCGATAACATCTCCATCATTGGAATGTGAAATTCCTGTTAGTGCATAGCCTCCATCAATAGTATTTATTATTGAATATGCCCAATCATAGGAAGTTCCACCATAACATTTTTGCCATTCAATCTCACCCAGTGAATTCAATTTCACTAACCAATAATCCGGATAGATATATAAGATATTCGTTGTATCGCCATGGAAACCTGAAACATCACCATCATGTGATTCTGTACTACCTGCAACAATATAACCACCATCGGAGGTTTGTTGTATTGATTTTGCCTGATCGTTGTTATTGCCTCCAAGACATTTTTGCCATTGAATCGAACCATTTGAATCTAATTTTACAATCCAACAATCAGAAAAATAAACATGATCTTGATATTTTTCATCAAGTTCATTATGTTTTCCAAAGACATCACCATCAATTGAAATAGTAGTACCAGCAAAAATATACCCTCCATCTGAAGTTTGGATTATTGAATTTGCTTTTTCATTTCTTTTTCCGCCAAAGCACTTTTGCCATTGAATTGAACCTACTGAATCTAATTTGAAAATCAAACAATCAGCTCCACCATGATTACCGGTAACATCTCCATCATTTGAAAAAGAATCTCCCACAACAATATACCCTCCATCAGAAGTTTGTTTGATAAAATTAGTACCTTCTCCATTTGTGCCACCAAGGCATTTTTGCCATTCTATTTTACCATTTGCATTTAATTTTATTATCCAGTAATCTGATTCACCATGATTACCATTAACATCGTAATTATTTGAACCAGTCGAGCCACAAATAATGTATCCCCCATCTTTAGTATTATCTATAGAAGTAGCCTGATCATAACCATTACCGCCATAGCTTTTCGCCCATTCGATTGAAGGAGCAGTTTTTGCTGACAGGTTAATGCTTGAAAGCATTATTATCATTATTAATAGAATAGTTTTCATGATTTTCTATCATACTTTAATAAATTTTGTGGGAAATTGATTTTCTCCTGCCCGGAGAATTAGTTTATACATACTTTGTGGGAATTTATCTGTATTAATCTGATATAGATGCCCGCCTTCTGACTGTAAACCATAATTTACTGATAACATTTCTTCACCCAAAAGGGAATAAACGACAATTTGCACATTTTCAGGTTCATCCAAATTAAACTCTATGCTTAATTTATCCTCCACAGGATTAGGGTACAGATGTAATCCGATTTGTGTTGAGGGTAGCGTTTTTATTCCATCATCTCCTTCAGGAGAAAGTTTAACAACCCAGAAATCATCTAATCCATGATTTTCAAAGACTTCACCATCAATTGAATTTGTGGAACCACCAAGAATAAATCCACCATCATTTATTTGATGTATCGCTGCTCCTAAATCATCTGATGTTCCACCAAGACACTTTTGCCATTCAATTATTCCCTCATTGTCAAGTTTAGTAATCCATATATCAATTGAACCATTATTTCCATAAACATCAAAATCATCAGATTCAGTAAATCCACAGAAAATATAACCACCATCATTAGTCAATTGTATCCATGTGCCATAATCTCTATAAGAACCACCTAAACATTTTTGCCATTCAATTTCCATATCAGGTCTTAATTTTAATATCCAAAAATCTTCTTCACCATGATTTTCAGTGACAATTAAATCACTAGAAAGAGTCATCCCGCCAATGATATAACCTCCATCGGTAGTTTGTTGAAAAGATGATACAACATCCGGATATCCCCCGCCATATGTTCTGTGCAATATTTCATTTCCATTATTATCCAATTTAAATATTGAAGCATCATTATGGAATCCCGCAACCACATATTCTCCTGTAGATGTTTGAATAATAGCTGTTGCTACTTCAAAATCAAAATAACCAAGGCATTTTTGCCATTCAATTTCACCGGATGGAGTTAACTTGACAATCCAGTAATCTTCTTCTCCGTGATTACCTGAAATATCACCATCCTCTGAATTAGTATAACCGGCTATTACATATCCATTATCTAAAGTTTGAATAATGGAATTTGGAATTTCAAGGTTACTTCCACCCATACTCTTTTGCCATTCAATTTCACCGGATGAGGTTAACTTAACAATCCAGTAATCAAGATTACCATTATTTTTGGAAACATCACCATCTTTTGAATCTGAATAACAAGCCGCAATATATCCACCATCTGAAGTTGAAATAATACTAAATATCCCATCATTTGAACTACCTCCATAGGACTTTTGCCATTCAATATCTCCTTTAGAGTTTATTTTTACAACCCAGCAATCGTTTTTCCCGTGATTAGTAGTAATATCTCCATTTTTTGAGTTAGTTGAACCCCCAAGAATATAACCTCCATCAGGAGTTAGGTCAATCGTCCATAGATTGTCATCTGCACTTCCACCATAACATTTGGACCATTCAATAGAAGGGGCGATTAGTTTATTAATTTGTTTCCCATTATTCAACCAATCATCATTTTGTGCTGAAAGATTTGTTGTAATAAAAAGAATTGAAAATATTAATATTGAGGCTTTCATATTTCATCCTATAGTATAAATTTCTACTGAAAATATTATACACAAAAATAAGAAATAAACAAGGAATTTTCAAAATAATTGATGTAAATATTTTGGAATCAAAAAAAAAGAGGTATTAGTAATTCAATTGATTATTTGCAGAATTAATTAATTTGCGAATTGGATGAAACACTAAGATGGCAATAATCGGGGCAAATGAATAAACAATGTGCAGAATATCATTACCCCACACTAGATTGAAAATCAGTGGAGTGTTTTCTTCGCTGGAAACTTCTTTGATTTCAAAAATATAACGACCTAAATATTCTACGCAAAACAATACTATAAAATATGTAATCCATGTGGCAATTACTGCAAGTGGTAATTTTTTGAGATGCCGCTTGTAGAAATTATAACCTCTTATAATGAAGAAGTATCCTATAGTCCATAGAGTCATAGCCCACATATTGAATCCGGGGAAATTGAATGTTGGTCGGCTGTAATGATATTGATAAAATCCTACCCATAAAAATGCAATCAAGAAAGCGGTCAGAACTGATGAAATAAAATTTAAATCGATTAATTTAAATTTAGTTATTTTGGGAAAATAATGCAAAATTAAATGAGCAAATCCAGCACCAAGTAGCCCAAGAATAATGTCAGTGAACTGATCATTTAAACTTTCAATCATAAATCTATCGCCATTGGAATATAAAACCAGCATCTCAATTATTTCCCAAACTATTAGAATCCCAATTAAATATAAGTATTTATACCTGATTTTTAAAATTACCATTAGGCAAAAAATAATTGAACCGATAATAAAATTAGTAACTGTCCAAAAATCGAAAAGGAAAATCTGATTTTCGTAAATTTTGGTATAAAGCCAGGTCGTATTTTGATTTATTAATGTTATGATATTTTGCATTACTAAATGTAAACAATTACCTTTTATATATAATATACAAAATTACAATTTTTATATGAATAATTATTAAAAATCATAAATCAAAAGTATGAATAATTCACAATAAAAGAATTATTTTTTTTCTTTTTTTATGAAAATTACTCTCTTTTCAAATTATAGTTAATCTCTTTTACCTATAAATCTCTTAGAAAAAATAAATGAAAAAACAGCTAAAGTAAACCATCCGGCAAGATGCGGAAGCTTATCACCATATTTGGAATAGAATGTGACATCTTCCACCAAAGGTAAAGTTTTTGCACGAGCAATAACTTCATATTGGGGCAATTCTTCCAGAGATGTTCCTAATGGTGAAATAAAGCCGGAAAGACCTGTATTCCCAACACGGGCAATATATCTGCGATTTTCGATTGCACGTATGCATGAGAGCAGATAATGTTGTCTTGGTCCAACAGTATGGTCGTACCAACCATCATTTGTAATCACTGTGAAAATGTTCGCACCTTTTAGTACATAATGCCTCACAAAATCAGAATGAATTGATTCGATGCAAATGATATTACCAACTTTAACTTTATTGTTTTTCAGTTTGAAACTAAGCACATCAGCACCCGGACCTACATTCCAATTGGAAATCCCAACACCCCACAGCAATTTTTCTGCAAGCCATGGGAAAATATCTTTGAATGGGAAAAGTTCGCCAAATGGAGTAAGTTTGGATTTGCGATAAACTTGCGGTTTATCCATTGTATTATAATTTTTGCGGGGTTCCAAAAGTA
>MHAC01000033.1:19105-50158 GCA_001804565.1 Ignavibacteria bacterium GWF2_33_9
TATTTCTCGGAATAAATTCAAATTCAGCAATACCTGTAATCAAATTTACATTTGTTGAATTAATCCAATTTGAGATAAATCCGGGATCTTCCAAAGAGTTCAACTTCATATTCACAAAAGGAATGGCAGTTTCGCTCCAAACCAGCAGGTCAATATTTCCCTGCTGGGCGAGAAGAGAATCCGCAATCTTCATATGATAAAAAATCTGACCTAAAGGATCACCTGACCATTTCTCCCATGGATTGATATTTGGCTGCACCAGCCCGATGGTCATATTTTTTGATTGCTTTAAATTTTCCTTATAATCATATTTTTTCAAAACAGTAAATGAATAAAAGTATGGCAGGAATAATATTAGTACAATACCCAGAAGAAAATATGACGCCTTTTTGTTTTTCATCAGAAAATCTAGTGCTTTTTTATTCGGATGAGCTATGAATTCCTGTGTCAATTTAAGTATAAGAATATTTACGATAAGAATAAGGAAACTGCTGCCCCAAATTCCTGTTATATCAATAAATTGAATCCAGAACACATTGGAAATCTGAGTATTGCCAATTACAAGCCATGGATATCCCAAATCACCCAAACTATGAAGCCATTCGAATGTGAGAAAGATAAATGGAAAAGTTGTAAGTGCGAATTTGGATCCCATCTTTTTTTTGAATAGGAAAAATAACCAAAAGGGGAATAGAAAGAAAAGGGGGTGTCCCAAATCGAATGCGAGTCCCGAATATAGCAAAAACGGGTCAGTCTTTTCTGCCCAGCTGCTTATCCACCAACTTGTTCCGGTGTGGTAAATAAAGAATGTAAGGTAAACATAAAGGTACTTAAACCTTGGATTTTCCTCACCGGAAAAGATAAATAAAATAGGCACTAATCCTGCAAAAGCCAGTAAAGGGAGTGGCATTGGCGGAAAAGCAAGTGCCAGCAATACTCCTGAAAGTATCGAGTACATCAGATTTTGCTTCGTGGATAATTTTTTCATTATTTACTAAAATATTATTTTTAAAATTAACTATTGTTTATTAAATAATAATGAACAAATTTCTTTTTTCTAAGAAGAAAGTGAAATTGAAAGTTAAAAAAAGATATACTAAGGAAAATAATAGAAAGTTAAGCACCTATTTATATCCTCATGTGTTAAGTAAGTAGAATTAATGTATTATTGACTTTATTCATATTATTTCGTAAATATTTCATAATTTAGAATATTGTAAATTCAATTTTTTCGGAGGAAATATGAAATTTGCTAAGAAAATTTTTATGGTACTAATTACCATTCTTCCGGTATTACTGGTTTCCTGTTCAAAAGATAGTACAACCAGCCCGATTGATACCGGTTCATACAGTCTTTCTTGTGTTGTGAACGGTGGAGGTTACACAAACCAAACTTTCGCTTTCAGTCTTACTGCAGCTGCTGTTACTAATCCTCAGGAAGGTATAATTGGCTGCACCTTTACAGATAATGAGGGTAACTCCGCAGTAATTGTTTTCAGCGGGACTACTACAGGTACATATACTGTGGGTGAGACAGGTGATAATGGTCTTTCAATTGCAATGGAGAATAATTTATTTCTGGGGATAACTTCCGGTTCAATTATTGTAACCAAAGTTGGAAGTGTTGGTGGAGACATCATCGGAACCTTTTCGGGTGAGGGAATAGTTATTGACAATAGTGTTCCTCAGGTAATCCAAATTACCAATGGAAAATTCAAAGCAAAACGACTGACATAAGTTTAATAATTGCATTGACTTTTTAGAGACGTAGCTAGACTACGTCTTTTTTTTGTGAAAATGAAAGGGATTTTGTATTTGTCATTCTGAACGAAGTGAAGAATCCAGGTGGTTGTTTTGTATTCGGCTGTCATTCCTGGCTCACCCGAAGAAATCGGGGCGTAAACAGGAATCTATCCGCATTTTCGATGTTCTGGGGAATTGTGCCCTTACCGTAGGGGTTCAAAATTTTGAACCCCTACAAAGGATTGATGTGTCCGCACTAACGCCGGGAGTATATTTTGTGCGGATTGGGGACCGGACAATGAAATTTATTAAAATATAGAAAAGGGGCGTTAAGCCCCTTTTCTATATCTTAATTTTCTAACTATTATTTATAATCAAATTTTGCAGTAAAGTGGCGCAAGAATGGTGCTTGCCAAGTTATCTTCATTGGTTTCAGTTCATCTCTGCGATTATATACATTAATAATTGAATCAGCAATATATTCGATATGACTCTTAGTATATACTCTGCGGGGAATTGCCATGCGCACTAATTCCATTGCTGCAGGACGGAAATTACCATTATCATCGTATCCGCCAAACATAACAGAACCAATTTCGCAGCAGCGAATACCGCCTTCTTTATATATTTCCACTGCAATTGATTGACCGGGGAAAAATTCAGGATCAATATGCGGTGCAAAACGCTTTGCATCCAAATATACCCCATGTCCACCGGTTGGTTCCAAGTAAGGAACTCCGCCTTGGGTTAGCAAATCACCTAAATATTTAACTTGTCCAATGCGATATTCCAAATAATTTTCATTAAGTACTTCACGGAAACCTTGTGCCAAAGCAGCCAAGTCACGACGAGTAAGTCCACCATATGTAATGAATCCTTCAGTTACAATAAGCACAGTTTTTGCTTGTTCTGCAACTTCATCATTATTTGTGGCAACAAAGCCACCGGAATTGGAAAGTCCGTCTTTTTTTGCACTCATAGTTGCACCATCAGCATAGGAGAACATTTCTCGTGCAATTTCTTTGATGGTCTTATTTTCGTAGCCTTTTTCTCTCTTTTTAATAAAGTAAGCGTTTTCGGCAAAGCGGCAGCAATCAATATAAAGCGGAATATTATATTTGGATAGTATTCTCTTTGTTTCTCTGATATTTTCCATTGAAACAGGCTGTCCACCACCACTATTGTTTGTAATAGTCAGCATGCCGATTGGTATATTTTCGGCACCTTTTTCGATAATTAATTTTTCGAGTTTTTCTAAATCAATATTGCCTTTGAAATCTGCAATGACTGCAGGATCAGCACCATCTTTGGAAGGAAGGTCAACTGCAATTGCTTTGGTGTATTCCAAATTGCCACGAGTTGTATCGAAGTGAGTATTGTTGGGAATAATTTTCCCTTCGCCACCGACAACAGCGAATAAAATTCTTTCCGCAGCTCTTCCTTGATGCGTTGGAATAATGTGTTTGAATCCTGTGATTTCTTTTACAATTGCTTCAAATTCGAACCAGTTACGTGAACCGGCATAAGATTCGTCTCCGTCCATCAGAGCAGCCCATTGTTTCGAGCTCATTGCGGTAGTGCCGCTATCAGTGAGCAAGTCAATAGTTATATGTTCGGAACGTAATGAAAATGTATTATAATTCGCTTCTTTTATAAATAATTCTCTTTCCTCACGAGTTGTGATAGGGATTTCTTCTACAGCTTTAATTTTGAATGGCTCCAAGAAAGATTTCATATTACCTCTTATCTTTTTGCAATTTGCAATTTTACATAAAAAACAAAATTACGAAAAAAATCTCAAATATATACTAAGATATTGAAAAATAAAGAAATTAATAAGAAGGCTGCAGGTCCGTTTCTGAGATTATTACATTACATTTTTATTAAAAATTATTTCCGGAATTTTAGAGAAAATTTATCATTTACTGTTTCCAAAACAATGAAATAAGTTCCAGCTGATACCTGGTTCAAATCAAATTTTGTATCAAAAACGGAATTATTTTCCGAGAAAAATTGATTAACTAAAATTATGTTTCCTAAAATATCAGTTAAATATATTTTATTTGACCCTTTTTCAAGCAAATTGCATTTAACTGAAATTGATGAACTGTTCATCTGCATAATAGTCATGCCCGGGATACCATTTTGCACTTGCAAAAGTCTGTCATCACCACTCTGACAAATGAGCAATTTCACCATTGTACTTAAAGTTGAATCTGTTGAAAACAAATTACCCAATGATTTCATTGATACTTTCTTGATTTCAAATTTTGAGATTAATTGATCGCCTAGTAATGGTGTGCCCTGCAATTCAATAAATTGTGTTTCTGCAGTTTTGGAGACAGTTCCATTAAAAAGTGCAGAAAAGTCCATTAGATAATTATCTCCATTCAGAATCAAATTGAATGGAATTGAAGCATTATTTACCATCACTTTTGTTGGATAATAAACTGCACGTGGAAATTCCAATTGTAGATTGAAAGTATCTGCAACGTACACATCATCAAATTCAGCATGAAGGGTAATCGGCAGAGTTCCATTTGCAGCCTTCGGGTCGAATTCAAATTGAGCCTGATTGTTGAAGGAGAATATTAAATTATCACCCCTGAAAGTCTCACCAATTAAATCAATTTTCAGACTATCAGTGCAATCAGCACCTTCAAAGTAAAACGTCAGAACGCAATTTACCTGAACATCAGGTAAAATCGGATTATAATTGACTGTAAATATTTTTGATTGCGAATTGGACAAAGTTATGGGTGCAAAAGCGGGATTAAAAGAAAAGTAACCAGGATAATTGCCGGTGATTGAATAAGAAGTGATCTTGACGTCAAAATTCTGATTATTTGATATGTTAACATCCAAAGGATTGACTGTTCCGGATCCAACTACACCATAATTCAATTGCATCTTGTCACTAATCAAATCAATAGGTTGAACATTTGCTGTGCATTTAATATTTATTGGTACAGAAACCCCGTCAACAATTGTGGAAACGGGTACAGTTATATTTGCAATTCCTAAATCTACATCATTGCCCTGATAAGTAATAACTAAAGTCGCAGTATTCTTAGCACCATCCATGTTAATAGGCAGTGCGTCTAAGAATTTAGCAGTGAATAAATTGCTGAGATTACCTGTGATAGCACCAATATTTAAAATCTGACCGCTTCCTGCTCCTGAAAAAGAAAAATCGACATTTATATCTTTTCTGTTACATTTACTCACAGTTCCAAAATCAATATTATTTTGTGCAGAAATTGAGGATGCAGTTCCATTTGCAGAAATAGGAATTTTAATTGTGGTATCGCAAGGTAAATCGAAATGAACGGAAATAATATCATTGAAAGGCCCAATTGCAGTTAATTTCAGATTGAATTTAATATTTCTAACATTATCCGTTGGGGTTAAGTTATAATCAAAACCTATTAAATCTAAAACAAGTTCACTTTTAGAATTCTTAATATCAGCAATGTGAACATCTTGTGATGCATTTAAAGTAATTGTGGAAGAACCGGGATAAGAAATATTCAGTGATCTGTCTCCAAAATCAACAGGATTAGGATTTACATTATAATCTATTTTTTCTGAGGTAGCAGTAATTTCGATGATAATTGGTGTTCCCGGAACTTGTGTTGGAATTTGCAATCGAGCAAATTTAGGTCCGGGACTTCCGACAGTAGGATCAAATTCAACCACGTATATTGTAGCGCTTGTTCCGTCATAAGGTGGAAGGTCAATATTATTGGGTTTGGGATTAATAATCGTAAAACAAGTATTGTCAGTTCCTAATATTACTTCACCTGTAAGAAGAATTAAATTTTCCGAACTAATCGCAGCATTAAGCACCCTCACTGTATCTCTAGGTCTTTCGCAAAAAGTATGACTTCCGAAAGCCATAGTATCTTTAGAAACCACAGGAATCACATCGGAATAGACATTGAGTGATGAAAAAATTATGAATATTGCTAATGCTGTAATAAAGGTATTTATTTTTCTCATATTCATTTACAAGTTTTTTTACTGAAAATTAAAAAATCAATTCATACAAACTTTAAATTAACCAAAATATTGAAATTAACAAAATATAAATCAATATATTATAATAAAAAAAACCGCCCTTAACGAGGGCGGCTTCCTTTTATTCCAATGGGGAAATTTCTTATTTTTCGTAAGCGTATTCTTTACATTCGGAATCTTTCCATACTGACATACCTGTAGTAGCTGCCATCTTATCGTAAGCCATTGAATTTGCACCATAAAGAAGTGATTTTGCATCATATCCCAAAAGTCTTAGGACAGCTGCAAGGTTTGCACTAGTTGTGCCGGTGTGGCAATAAACAACGATAGTTTTGTCTGTTGGCAATGTTTTAAGGAATGTAGCTAATTTCAAATCAGCTTTAGGAGTATACTGAAATGCTCCGGGAATATGACCAACTGTAGTGAACTGAGCATCAGTGAAATAATTCACAATGTAATAGTTTGAGAGATTTTGGAAAACAGTAGTTGCAGAAATCGATCCAGGACCGAAACCTTCAGTAAATAAAGTAGCAACTCTTGCATCTAAAATTTCAGCACCGGTTTCTTTCCCTGTTAATAATACAGGCATTATTCCTAAAGCAGGTTTTGCAGGAGCAGCAGTTGAAACAAATTGTGATGCGTAAGCATTACCATTTGCAACTGTTGTTTTCCATTTTGAAGCGAAATCTGAATGCCAAGAGCACATTCCGAATTTCAAAGCAACTACTTTATCATATCCTTTCACTCTTAAAATAGCTGTTAAGTAACTTGCAGTTTGGCCACTATAGCAAACTAAAGCAACTTTATCAAAGTTTGCCAAATCAGTAGCATTAATGTGAGTCATAACGTCAGCGAAAGCGATATTTTTTGCACCGGCAATATGACCTAAAGCAAAATCAGCTGCGGAACGGATATCAATAATGTACGCTTTACCTGTCTGATTTAAAGTGTATAAATCAGTAGCAGTTATAACTGCTGGGCAATACGTATTGATATAGTCTCCATTAGCTTCGAAATATGTAGCTAATACCTCGGATTCAACAATATCAGGAGAAGTTGAATCTTCGGAGCAGGAAACGATAAACATAAGAGCAAAAAGAATGCTGAGCAGGGAAAAATACTTTTTAAACATTATAAAACCTTTAATTTTTGTTTGTTAATAATTAATTTATTAAACACTATAAATAGTTATTTAAGCCAATCTTCGGGTAATGCATTATCTACAGTAACTTTCTTCGAAGCAGCCTTCTCCCAATCGAGTAAATCTGATTCGAATAAGTACCATTTTTTATTTACTAATTCAGTTCCAACTTTACGAATATGGCAATTGTAAGAACAAGACTGACCAACTTCAACTTTTGTTCTTTCAGTCCAACGTAAAATATTATGAGGTGTGGTGAAATTGTAAGTAGGTAAAGCATCAAAATTTGAATATTGAGCAACACCATATTCTTTCCAATTGTCCGGAGCACCCAAGGTACGGCGAACAGTAGATAATTTAAATTTAGTTTTGATATCACGGATAGGATTAACCCCGATTTTGAAATCCATATAAGATGGAACTCTAGCACCGGCACCATGAACATGGCAGCTGCCGCAATTGTTATATACTTGTGAATGGCAAGTTTGACAATTGAAATCATCTTTATGCATGTTATGATACTGATTATTACTCAGTGTAGCATGGCAATCTTCGCATTTAGGTAATTTGGAATAAGCATAGCGTTGTTCAACTTTATTTCCATCGCCGTGCATTTCTGTTCCTTTGTGGCAGGAAAGACAAGTGAATCCTTTCGTTTGATGTACATCAGGTTGTGTTCCTGTTCCAACACCCAAAAATGCATGTCCGCCTCTTGAAGTATGGCATGTAACGCAAACGTTAACCATATCGGGAGTTTTATTGAAATTATGACCACTAATGAGACCTCCGCCACCTAATGTTGGACGAATTACGTGACATTCGCCGCAATTTGCATGGCATGTTGCACAATTTGCTTTATAACCCTTTTGTTGTTCAGCAGGTAGTTTATCGAAATCATCAGGACCTGTGAAGCCGCTGCGAATACAAACTTTTCGCTTTTGACCGAATCCATTATGGATTGAAGTCTTGAAGTGATCAGTAATTTCTTTATGGCAAGTGCCGCATTTTTCACTGGAAATTGTAGAAGGATGGGCAACAAAAGTTCCGGAATGAGCAACTTTTTTGTCAGAAGTTTTGTCAACCCCGTTATGACACCCTACACAACCAATTTCATAATGTGCTGATTCTTTGTATTCTGCATAACCAGTTCCACCCATAAATACTCTATCGTATGGTTCATAATAGGGTGCTTCTCCGCCACAACCACCGGCAGGTCCGGTAGAATCGGGAGTATAAACTTCTTTAAGATGAGAGTAATTTGTGTGGCATCCTTCGCAGGAAGCAACTGCTTTGTCAGAAGGAGGAGTATTTGTATCATCGCTGCAACCAAATAGGAAAAATACAACTATACTACTTATTAATGTTAATTTCAATATTAATTTCATATTGCCTCAAAAAAAAATTAGTTTAGACTATAAAATAAAATTATTAAGTTAATTTTTTACTTAAAATAAAATTAAATAAAACTGAACAAATATACAATAAAATTTAAAAAAAAGTGTATGTTTATGAAAGTGTTGTAATTATTTAGGCGTAACTAATTAATTTTTCTGCGTAATATATACCCCAAATAAGATTAATAATCCACCTGAAATGAATGGAATTGTAAGTTGATTATGAAAGAAGATAATTGCGAATACTGTGGTAAGCACGGGCTGTAGGTTGTTAAATATTGCAACCTTCCCGGATTCAATATGTTTTAATGCATAATACCAAAGTGCATAGCTCACTCCGGAAGTTATTATTCCTAAGTATGCAATTTCCAACCAATCAATAAATGAAAATGTATAAATATTAATTTTTACATCCAAAAAGAAGAATATTATAATGTATAAAAAGAAGCCGATTTGCATACTTACCGAGGATGAGAAAACTGCACCGTATTTTCGTGAAATATCCCTGCCAATCACTGTGTAAAGTGCCCAGGCAAGAGATGCAATACCCCCTAAAATATTTCCGAAAAATACATCATTGGAAAAGTCAATGCCATTTTCCATTAATACAAAAATTGAACCAACCACTGATATAAATATCCCCAGTAAGCCTTTCCATCGAATTTTTTCATTAAAAAAGAAATGTGCAATAATGAATACAAATACCGGGCTGAAGGAATAAGCAAGTGCAATATTTGGGGCTGTGGTCATTTTAATCGCAGTCAGAAATAAAAATTGATTCATCGGAATATTCAGAAATCCAAGGATAATGAAAGTCAAATAATCCTTTGGTTCAATTTTGCGTTTACTTTTGCGAAACCAGACCCAGAATTGAAAAAATATTACAGCAAGAAAAGCTCGTATGAACAGTATTGCAAGCGGATGGATATGAGCTGTTACATCTTTCGCAATAATATGCGTAAAGGATGCCAGAATTTGTTGTACTATTAAGAGTAAATACATCTATTAAATTATTAAACGTAAAAACACGTTTTTACAAAAATACAATAAAAAAAATGAATTATCTCGAAATAATAATAATTGCTTGTGGATTAGCCTTTGATGCTTTTGCTGTTTCGGTAAGTGCCGGTACGAAAAAGTCCTGCCAGACACCTCGGGCAAGCTTTCGCCTGTCTTTCCATTTTGGATTGTTTCAGTTTATGATGCCGATTATAGGTTGGTTTGTAGGATCTCTAATTTCAAACTTATTGGAGTCAGTGGATCATTGGATTGCATTTGGATTGCTTGTATATATTGGATACAAGATGATTCGGGATACATTCATAAAGGATAAAGAAGAAAAATTATTTGACCCGTCGAAAGGTGCACAACTAATTCTATTATCGATTGCAACAAGTATAGATGCTTTAGCTGTTGGATTAAGTTTAGCATTACTTAATGTTGAAATTCTAACTCCTGCAATCATTATAGGAATAATCACATCCACATTATCTTATGTGGGAATAAAGATTGGAAAACAATTCGGGAAAAAATATGCCGTCCGGGCTGAATTTATCGGTGGTTTGATATTAATTGGTATTGGACTTAAAATTCTGATTGAACATACTGTTCCAGAATTTGTCAATTACTTATTGTAACTTAGAGTAAATTTAATATTGTTAGTGAACACAACAATTAATGTAAGTAACATTGTTACAACATTTTCCAATATCTTAGGAATGCCAACTTGCTGCGAAGCAAGATTTGAATAACATCCGCATTCAATGCTCAATCCTCTTAAGATTGCAATCCCTATTGCGGTTGTGAAAAGCAGTAAAAAAACAAAGATTGCAATTCCGGTTGCTTTTACTTCAATACCGAAGATAAAGAACAATCCTAAAATAGTTTCTGACCATGCAAAAGCGATTGATGCTAAATTAAGAAATTGTTCCGGTATAATTGCGTAATTCCCTATTTCCTTTGCAAATTCTGCACCATTGCCAATTTTACTAACTCCAACAACAATGAAAAAAGTTCCAATTAGAATTCTGCAAAATAATACTATATATATGTTATTTAAAATCTTACTAAACATAATTAAATAAGTTCTGTTTTTACTCTTTTAATAGATGCACCCAAAGAAATAAATTTCTGTTCAATCCTTTCGTAACCTCTGTCTAAATGGTAAATACGAAGGATATCAGTTTTACCTTCTGCCACCAAACCTGCGAGAACAAGTGCTGCACTGCCACGCAAATCGCTGGACATAAGAGATGCACCTGAGAGCTTTTTCCCACCTTCAATTATTGCAGAATTTTCAATTAACTGAATATCTGCTCCGAGACGCTGAAGTTCCGGAACATGTTTGAATCTGTCATGGTAAATCGTGTCAGTAATTCTAGACGATCCTTTAGCAGTTAGCATATAAGCAACCCATTGAGCCTGCAAATCAGTTGGTAATCCCGGATAAACACCTGTTATAAAATCAACAGCTTCAGGTTGGTTGTCCATTTTCAAATATATATTTTCACCGGTTACGTCAATTTCGCAGCCTGTATCTTCTAATTTCGTGAGAACACTGGACAAATGGTATGGATTCACATTTTGAATTTCAATTTCACCTTGAGTCATTGCTGCAGCAATAAGGAATGTTCCGGCTTCAATTCTGTCCGGAATTGTAATTTCATCAACAGGTTTCAATTCATCGACACCTTCAATTTCCAATTGTGTAGTACCAATTCCTTCAATTTTCGCACCCATTTTAACAAGAAATCTTGCCAGAGCTGTAATTTCAGGTTCAGTAGCAGCATTTGTGAGCAAAGTATTGCCTTCAGCTAATGTTGCTGCCATGAGTATGTTTCCTGTAGCACCAACACTGGACACATCAAAATTAAATCTGGCACCTTTTAATTTCTTTGCTGTCGCTTTCACAAAACCATGTTCAATTTCCACAGTAGCACCCAATCTTTCTAAACCTTTCAAGTGCAGATCCACAGGTCTTGGTCCCCAGGCACATCCACCGGGAAGAGATACTGAAGCTTGTCCAAATCGAGCCAAAAGTGGTCCGAGAACGTAAAAAGATGCACGCATCTTTTTTACTAACTCATAAGGTGCTTCGAAATTATTTATTTCACGGGAATCCAGAAATAGAGAATCACCATTTAATTCGCAAAATGCACCCAAAGAATTCATCAATTGCGACATTGTCCAAACATCACGCAAATTTGGTGTATTTTCCAAGTGATATATTCCGGGAGCTAATATTGCTGCAGGGATTAATGCAAGTGAACCGTTTTTGGCACCGGAGATTTTCACCTTCCCTTTTAATCTTCTTCCACCTTCGACAATTAATTTGTCCATTATCTCTAATTAATTAAATTGAAAATTGTAAGTAATTTGAAACGAAATTATTTAAGAATTAGTTTTGCAACTGACTCTGTATGATATGTTTGAGGAAACATATCCACAGGAGTACAGCTTTCAATCTCATAAAATTCTTTAAGTAATATCATATCACGAGCCTGAGTTGCCGGATTGCAGCTAACGTAAATAATATTTTTTGGTTTTATTTCAATAATGTGCTGCACAAGATTTTTATGCATTCCTGCTCTTGGCGGGTCAATCAGCAGCACATCCGGAGTAGGGAATTGCTTAAGCAAATCCGGTGTTTCTTTGGCATGCAAATCTGCAACATAAAATTCTGCGTTTTCAATATTATTTAGTTGAGCATTCATTTTTGCATCGCTAACTGCACTTTGAACAAGTTCGAATCCTACTATTTTTTCCACTTTCTTTGCGGCAGGGAGGGTTATTGAACCGGCACCGCAATATAAATCTATAACGAAGTCAGTTGGTTTCAATTCGGCCTTTTCAAGTATTAAAGAAATGAAATTATTCAATTGAGTCGGATTAGTTTGGAAAAAAGAGAATGGTGAAATCTGAAATTTAATTCCCAAAATTTCTTCTGTTAAATAACCTTTTCCTTTTTTGAAAACTATTTCACCTTGCGCAAGTGGAGAAAGAGTAGAGTTTACACCCCAAAGAAATGAGGAAGTATTTTTTACTTGACTTGTTACTTTTTCATATAATTTGCTGACAAATTCTTCTTCAGCATTTACTGTAGGACGATTCGTGATGAGAATCACCAAAAATTCATTTTCCAAACGACTGTAACGAATTACCAGATTTTTGAGGAAGCCTTCATGAATGTGTGAATGAAAAGCTGTAATGCCCATATCCAGAGCTAAATCTCGAGCTATATTAAGAATAATATTTGCAGTATCTTGCTGAATCCAGCATTTATCAATATCAATAACTTTCATATAATTTTTAGGAGTATGCAGTCCCAAAGCGAAATCTTTCTGTAAAATATCATTCTCTCCTGCAATTTCATCAATATTAAGCCATCTTTGAGCTGAGAAAGAAAATTCCATTTTATTTCGATAATTGAATACTTGAGGTGCAGCCAAGGTATCTTCGATATTTGCATCAGTAATTTTTCCAATTCTTTGCAAAGCTTCCACCACAAATTGTTTCTTCCAATATATTTGCTCGGAATAGTTCATGCTTTGTAAAGTGCAGCCACCACAATCATTGAAATACTTGCAAATAGGTTCGATTCTATCAGAAGATTTTTCCAATACTTCTAAAGTATTGGCTTCTGCATAATTTTTTCGTTTCTTTGTTACATTTGCTAATACGGTATCGCCAGGGATTGCATTTTTGACAAAGTACACCAGTTCTTCATTTCGGGCAATCCCGAAACCTTCGAAGGCTAATTTTTCTATCTTTAATTCAAGTTGTATATTCTTCTTTTTTTTGCTCATAAACTGTTATAAAAAAAAATATTTATAAAATATAGTTGATATTCAATTCACTTTTATTAATTTGTAAGTTACACGGGGGGAAAACTTTCAAAAATAAGTTCCGTGAATGATTTTTTTACAATTGTAAACATTGTTCTGTACAAGGTTTTATTTTTTGTAATACAAAAATAAACAAAAATGAAAAGAGAACAACAAGATGAAATTGAAGGAACGCCAAAAGTCCGTGCAGGACTTGGTTTGGTGAAATTTTTATTTTTTCTTATAATTTTAATTGTTTCGATTATTTTAATTATATTTTCCGGAAAATGGTCGCAAACGCTTAATATAAAAGAGATTAGCATTAAGGGTAATAAATATTATCCAAAAGAAAGGATTATAAATAAGATTTACAAGGATGTTCTTTTAAATAAAATATCATCAATAAATTTTGATAATATCAAAAAAGAAATATTAGAGGATGATTATTTGCAGAGTGTTGATTTTATTACCACTTATCCTGAAAAATTGATAATTTCAATCACACCAAAAACACTTTTGGCAACAGCAAAAGATATGTACGGCAAGGAATTTTATCTCACAAATAAGGGTGAAATAATTGCTAAAAATATTAATTTGAATTATTCATTGCCAAAAGTTGACTTATCGAGGATAAGTAATTATAAATCAAAGGAAAAAATGCTTCTACTTTCAGAATTTCTTGAAAAATATTATAATAAATCTGAAAACGAAGTGAAAATGCAACAGCTTTGGCAAGATTCACATGGCATTTGCTTTTTTATTCAGGACAATATTGTTGTACGTGTTGGAGATTTATCGGAAGTAGAGGAAAAATTCAGAAAATTAAATTTATTCATAGAAAATAACAAGGACTTAGTCCTGAATTATATAGACTTAAGGTGGTCAGGGCAAGTAGTTACTAATTGATGGGGGGATCAATTGGAAAATCATAATAAAAATGAAGTTATGTTAGCTTTAGATATAGGCACAACAAAGATTTGCGCTTTAATAACTACTGTTAATAAAAATACTGGAGATTTGGAAATTCTCGGGATAGGAAAATCCGTGAGTGATGGTCTGAACAGAGGAGTAATAACCAATATTAACAAAACAGCTAAAGCGATATCTTCAGCCATTAATAAAGCAGAACAACAAAGCGGTCAAAAAGCCACATCTGCAATTTGTGGAATAGCTGGCGATCATGTCCAAACTGTAACCAGTCATCATATAATAAGTATTCCAAGTCATATCGGAGAGGTTTCCGTGAAAGATGTGGAAAGATTAATTGATGAAGCATCAAAAATGCCAATTTCCTCCGATCAAAAAATCATTCATCTTTTCCCCCAGGAATATATTGTGGATGGTCAAGATAAAGTTGATGATCCTATTGGTATGAGTGGAGTTAGATTAGAAGCTCACATTAATATCATTACAGGATTAAGTTCAGCCATTGATAATATCAGTAAATGTGTAACCAGAGCAAATGAAGAAGTAAAAGTGAAAGAAATAATTCTCGAACCTTTTGCAAGTTCTTATTCAGTGCTTTCTGAAGATGAAAAAAATGTTGGTGTTGCACTTGTTGATATTGGCGGCGGGACAACGGATATTGCTATTTTCAAAGATGGGGTGATTAAGTATATTAACGTAATAGCGGTTGGGGGCAATTTACTTACTGATGATTTGAGGGAAGTACTACAGATTGTTCGAAATGAAGCTGAAATACTCAAAAAAGACTTTGGTCATTGCTATTTGAAAAAAATGCGAGATGATATTCTTTTGCAGGTTCCGGGTGTAAATGGTAGAAAACCAAAAGAAATTCAAAAAAGTTTGTTGACAAAGATTTTGGAAGCAAGAATGAGAGAAATTTTAGAATTTGTAGATAATTCTCTTGTTCTTTCCGGTTTTAAAGATAAATTAGGAGCTGGAGTTGTATTTACGGGTGGTTCGACATTACTGCAGGGCATTGATTATTTAGCTGAAGAAGTTTTGAAATGTTCTGTTAAAATAGGAATACCTTCAGGAATTTCTTCTAGCGGACTTGCTCCTGAAGTGGCAAATCCGATTTTCGCCACAAGTGTCGGTCTTGCTTTGCATGGATTTAAGAATGAATTAGGAAAAGAATTAATAATTCCAAAAGAGAAAAAGAAAGATGAAGATATTGATGAAGGTGAAGAATCACCTGATGAAATTGATTATTCTCATGGAGATGTAAATAATAAAAAAGTAAAGAAAAGCAAAGAGGAGAAGGTAAAAGGAGAAAGTACTTGGTCCCAATTTATTAATTGGATAAAAAATACTTTCGATAAATTTTAAAAGTGCATAAAGAAGGAATAAATTAAAAACAATATATATTGGGGGAACTATGCCATTTGGAAACAAACTTTCTATTGATTTGGCAGAATCGGATACTTTCAGAGCAAAGATTAAAGTGATAGGTGTTGGTGGTGGTGGTTGCAATGCCATTGACAATATGATTGAAAAGAATTACAAAGGTGTTGAGTTAATTTCGGCTAACACTGATTCTCAGGCATTGAACAATAACAAAGCTCACCACAAAATCCAGCTTGGTGTTCGCACAACGAAAGGATTAGGAGCAGGAAGCGATCCTGAAAGAGGAAAAAAAGCAGCAGAAGAAAGCGAACAGGAAATAAGTGATGTATTGATGGATGCAGAAATGGTGTTTGTCACCTGCGGTATGGGTGGCGGAACCGGAACCGGTGCAGCGCCTGTTGTAGCTCGTATTGCAAAAGAACAAGGTTCTCTTGTTGTTGCAATTGTTACAAAACCATTTGCTTATGAAGGTGTGATGAGGAATCAAAATGCAATTAATGGGATTTATGAAATAAGCAAAGTCGTAGATGCTTATATTGTGATTCCAAATCAGAAAATTTATGATATAATCGGTGAAGACACCGATATTGATATTGCTTTTGAAAAAATTGATGAAATTCTGATGAATGCCACAAAAGGTATTTCAGATATTATTAATATCCCCGGCAAAATCAATGTTGATTTTGGAGATGTTAGTACTATCATGAAAGAGCAGGGACCGGCTTTGATGGGTATTGGTATTGCAGAAGGAGATAATCGTGGCAGAAAAGCAGCAGAAAATGCCTTTAATTCTCCTTTGCTAGATGGTATTTCCATCGAAGGAGCTAATAAGCTTCTTGTCAATATTTCAGGTGGTCATGTATTAACTATGACAGAAATTAATGAAGTAACTAATACAATTACTTCTCTTACCGGTAATAATGTTCACATGGTTCTCGGTGCTGTTAAAACGAATGAAGACAGTCCTTACTTGAGTGTAACAGTTGTTGCAACTGGATTTAAAGGTGAAAATTATACTTTAGAAGAAGTTAAAAGTGAAACCAAAACTCCTGTAACTTCAAAAAAGCTTGAACCGATTTTCGTAGATATTCGACCAAAAGAAACTTCAAAACCCAGAGTAGATGAAGTTATTAAGGATTATAAATATAACGATAAATATAATAATCCAAATGGAAATTCAGGAAATGGTTATACCGGTAATGGAAATAGACAAAATTCCAACAAGGATAATGATGAAAGAGATTTGACTATTCCAAAAGGTAATACTTTAAAATATTATGATGAACCTGCATATTTAAGAAAAGGTCATCATGAGGAAGATAATAAAATACCAAATGAGAGAATAAATACTTTTGAGGAGGTACAAAAAGAAAGTGACAACAAAGATATGTCCAATGAAATTGAAATTGAAAGAGAGGGATATGACTTTTTTGCAATTGATAATGGTAAATTTACAAATAATTTTAGTAATTTTACAAATATTGCAGAATAATATGTTTCAATTTTCAAAAGGAGAACAATAATATGGAATTTTCTTTAATATTAGTTATTGTTATCGTATTTTTGTTGCTTTCCACGATTAAAGTAATTCCTGAATACGAAAGAGCAGTTATCTTTCGCTTAGGAAGACTTATTGGATTTAAAGGACCGGGCATTTTCATTCTTGTTCCATTCATCGACAAAATGGTCAAGGTGAGTTTGCGTACTATTACAATGGATATTGAACCACAGGATATTATCACAAAAGATAATATATCCATCAAAGTCAATGCAGTTCTTTACTTCAAAGTTTTACATCCGGACAAAGCAATTGTAGAAGTCGAAAATTACTTATATGCGACTAATCAGATTTCTCAGACAACATTACGCAGCATTCTTGGACAGAGCGATCTCGACGAAATTCTTTCCGAAAGGGAAAGCATTAATCACAAACTACAATCGATTATCGATGACAGCACTGAGCCGTGGGGTGTGAAGGTTACTAGTGTTGAACTTAAGCAAATTGATTTACCAATCGAAATGCAAAGAGCAATGGCTAAGCAGGCAGAAGCCGAACGTGAAAGACGATCAAAAGTTATTCATGCAGAAGGTGAATACCAGGCTGCTCAAAAACTCACTGATGCTGCTAAGACAATTGAAACACATCCTACTGCATTACAATTACGTTACTTACAAACTCTTTCTGAAATTGCAACAGAAAAGAATTCTACTATTATATTCCCATTACCAATAGATATTATTAAAGTTTTTACTGATGCAATGAATAAAGAAATTAAATAATTGTAACTTTACAAAAAGAAAATGGGGTTTAAAATTTAAACCCCATTTTTTTAGATTATATCTTAGATAGCTTCAATCTTATCAAAACCATCATCCGGACAGTGTTGATGTATTTTCCAGGAAGCAGACAGTGTTGTGATAGGTACTGCAAAAAGTCTTTCTTTTGCGATAAGAATTTTACAAACACGGCAAATGCCATAAGTTTTATTTTTGATTCTGGAAAGAGCATCCTCTAATTTTTTCAGGTATTCACTGCTGCGCTGTATTTGAGCATAAGTTTTTTCTTTTTCCATTGGTTCTGAACCTTGTTCGCCCATGTGCATGGAATAAATCATACTTTCTTCTGCTAAATCATAGCTGTTCAAATCTTCAAGTCTCTCTTTAAGCATTCTCAAGTCTTCCAATGCCAATTTTTTAGCATCAAGAATAATTTCTTCGAAAATTGCTAAATCTTCATCTGAATATCTAGGACATTCCGCTCCATCAATTATGATAGTATTATCATAATTTGGTTTTTTAGCTTTTGCAGGTGCTTTTGTTGGTTGCTCTTCTTTCACCTCTACAGCAACTTTCGGTTTTTGTGTCTTATTTGTTTTTTCAGCTTCAGCAAAGTCACTTTCCACAGCATGTGATTTAATCAAATCTTGTTCCATCTGGTCTGCAGTTTTGTTTACTATTGGTTTTAAAACAGCAATTTTTGCTTTTTCAATATTAGGATTAACAAGCTTAGATTTTGAAGGTGCTTTTTTGATTGCTTTTTTTATTTCCTTTGCTTCCTTTTTATTTACTGTTGCTTCAACTTTTTTTGCAGCAGTTTTCACCGGAGCTGACTTCTTTGCTGGAGCAGTCTTAGCAACAGTTTTTACTGGAGCTGACTTCTTTGCTGGAGCAGCTTTATCAAGAGTTTTCACCGGAGCTGACTTCTTAGTTGGAGCAGCCTTAGCAACAGTTTTCACCGGAGCTGACTTCTTTGCCGGAACAGCCTTGGCAACAGTTTTCACCGGAGCTGACTTCTTTGCCGGAACAGCCTTAGCAACAGTTTTCACCGGAGCAGCAGTAGTTTTTGCAGCTTTACTGGTTGTTGTTTTCTTTGCAGCAGCAATTTTCACATCCGATAATTTATTATCTTTTGTTGTTTTTTTCACTTGTTTAATATCTTGTTTTGCAACAATTTTTTTTGCATCAACTATTTTTGACTTTGCCATATTTTCTCCGGTTTGTCAAATTAAAAATGTCTAAAATAATAAAAAAACTAAATAATTATACTTTATTTACAAAAATATCTAAATTTTCTTCTAAAAATTCAATTTGTTCAAAACTTTCATGCTTTTCCTGGAAATTCACAAAAGTTGCTAACGTTTCATTCATAATGTGTTCCAACATTGAATTAACTGATTCCACAACTTCATTACTAGCATTATAGTAAATTTCGATTCTGTCAGTTACTTCAAGTCCGATTTTCTTACGTAAATTCTGTACATTACTTATAAATTCTCTTGCAATACCTTCCTGGATTAATTCTTTATCCAAAGTTGTATCGAGTGCAACAGTCAAATCATTATCTCTTGCAACGAGCCATCCTTCAATATCTTCGCTGTAAACTTCCAAATCTTCCGATTCAAAATTGAATTTTTCATTTTGATATGATACTTCTAATTTACCGAATTTTTCAAATTCGATGATTTGTTCATTTGAAAGTTTTGTAATGGCTTCTGCAGCAAGTTTCATCAATTTTCCGTATTTTTTACCCATAACTTTGAAATTTGCTTTTGCTTTTCGTTTGATTACATCAGAATTTGTTTCATCAATGAATTCAATATCTTTCAGATTTAATTCTTCGGAAATAATATCTTGGAATTCCAAAATATTTCTTCTAGTCTGGGGTGAATCAATTGGAATCAAAATTCTGCGTAATGGTTGACGAGTTCTTATTTTTGCCTTTTCTCTCAAAGAACGAGCAAGATACACAATATTCTGTGTGGTTGACATTTTTTCTTCGAGTGTTTTGTCAATTTTAGTAGAATCAATTTCAGGGTAATCATTCAAATGAACTGATTCGGGGTCATTGTCCTTGCGCAATTTCTGATATAAATCTTCAGAGAAGAAAGGAGCTAGCGATGACATTAAAATTGCAATATTCTTTAGCACAAAGTAAAGTGTTTGATATGCAGCAATTTTTTCTTCATCATTTTCACCTTTCCAGAAACGACGTCTGTTTCTGCGTATATACCAATTTGAAAGTTCATTGATTGTGAAGTCTTGAATTGCTCTGTGAGCTTTGGTCAATTCATATTCTTCCATCCAGTTTTTGAAATCATCAATCAATGAATATACTTTGGAAATAATCCATTTATCTATAATAGGACGCTTGTCGAATTGAATTTCATCTTGATTTCGGTCGAATCCATCAATATTTGCGTAAAGTGCAAAGAATGAGTATGTGTTCGACAATGAACGGAAAAAGTCTGAAAGCACAGTTTTGCGAATATCATTCTGATTGAAAAGAGTCGGCTTCCAAGGTGGATTATTTACCATCAAATACCAGCGTACAGCATCTGCTCCTAATTCTTCCATTACTTCGTAAGGATCAATTGCATTACCCTTGGACTTGGACATTTTAATGCCTTTGCTGTCCAAAATGAGTTCGTTTACAACTATATTTTTGAAAGCTGGTTTATCGAAAAGTGCAACTGCAATATTATGCAAAGTGTAGAACCAGCCACGAGTTTGGTCGACACCTTCAGCGATAAAATCAGCAGGGAACTGACTTTCGAAGAGCTCCTTATTTTCGAATGGATAATGGAATTGTGCAAACGGCATAGCACCGGAATCGAACCAAACGTCAATCACTTCAGGAGTTCTATAGTAGTTCTTTCCGTCCTTTATGAAAATAATATTATCTACAAAAGGTTTATGTAAATCTATTTCAAAATTTCCATCTTTTACGAGAATTTGAGTTCCGTCTTCGTATATATAAGTACCTTCCATCAATTCTTCGATTGAACCGATAGCGAAATAATCTTCAGGATTATTTTCATTTACCCAGATTGGTAATGGTGTACCCCAATATCTGTCTCTTGAAAGTGACCATTCTTTTACTTCTTCCAACCAGTTACCAAAGCGGCCTTCCCCAATTTCTTTAGGCTGCCAGTTTATTTCCTTATTCAATTCAATCATTCTTTCCTTGTATTCAGGAGATTTGATGAACCAGGATTCACGGGCATAGTACATAATTGGATTACCTGTTCTCCAGCAATGAGGATAACTGTGTGTGTAATCGAATGTAGCACGGTAAATTCTGCTTTCCATTTTCAGGAAGTTTACGATATCACGGTCAGCACCTTCTTCAGTGTGGTCATCATAAGTGAATGTCTTAATTGCACGACCTGCGAAATCACCCATATCGTTTGTGAAATGTCCGTCCGGAGTTACCGGCTGCAAGAAAGGAATTTTGTATTTCTTGGACATTTGATAATCGTCTTCCCCGAATGCAGGAGCAAGGTGAACAATACCACTACCGTCACTTGTTGAAACAAAATCACCCGGAAGGACTGAAAGTGCCTGTGGATATTTTTGTTTATCAAGCATAGCAAAAGGTAAAATTTGTTCATAGGTAGTGCCGATTAGGTCTTTGCCTTTGAATGTTTTAAGTACTTCATATTCACCATCGAGAACTGATAAACGTGCTTCTGCAAGTACAATAGTGTCCTCGGTTACAACACCTTCTTTGTTAGTTCTGGAGTTTTTTACCAAAACATAATCAATATTTTCGCCGACCGCCAAAGCAACATTTGCAAGAAGTGTCCACGGAGTTGTTGTCCAAACCATAAGGAAATTACCAACCAAACCCTCAATTGCCGAACTTTCAACTTTCAGTTTCAAAAAACAGTTTGGGTCCCTAACATCTTTATAGCCAAGTGAAAGTTCATGCGAGCTAAGTGGAGTAGCAATTGTCGGAGATTGCGGGATTACTTTGAATCCACGATAAATCAGACTTTTGTCAAAATATTTTTTTAATGCCCACCAAACAGATTCAACATAATCATTTGTGCATGTAATATAAGCCGAACCCATATCCAGCCAGTAGCCCATTCTCTTTGTGAGATAGTCCCAGCCTAAATCTGCATTAATATTATCATAAACGAATTTTTTACAAGCTTGATTGAATTTTTCAACTCCGTAAACTTCAATTTCCCTTTTTTCTTTTAAACCTAACTGCTTTTCCATTGCAATTTCAACGGGTAAACCATGAGTGTCCCAACCTGCCTGACGTCTAACAAAATGACCTTGTAAAGATTGGTATCTGCAAACAGTATCCTTAATTGTTCGTGCCATTAAATGGTGAATTCCGGGATTCCCGTTCACTGTAGGAGGTCCTTCGAAAAAGCTGTATGGTGCATTATCTTTATTTTTATCTAAAGTTTTATCGAAAATTTGATGTTTTTCCCAAAATTTGAGAATATTGTGCTCATTTTTGGGATACGTAAAATCTTCAGGAAATAATTCGAATTTTTTCAATTTAAAGCCAAAATAATTTAATAAACAAAGTGATTTAATATAAACTTACAAAATTATCAAAATTTTGTCAAAGATTACATATATATATTAAAATTAATAATTAAATGTTAAGAAATATTGATATTTAACAGAAAAAGTATTATTTTTGAATTTTAAAGCATAAAGAAAAAATGAAAATCCTAATAATTGGCGCTTCCAAAAGCGGTAAAGCTGCTGCACATCTAGCTAAAAGCCTGGGGAATGAAGTGTTTGTTACCGAAAATCAACTTAAAGATAAATTCCAATTTACGATAAATGAATTTGATGCACAGAATATTTCTTATGAATTTGGTCATAATTCTCTTGATAAAGTAGACTGGGCCGACTTAATTATTTCCTCACCGGGTGTTCCCAGAGATGCAGAAATAATAAAAAAAGCAGAAGTCAAAGGTATAGAAATAATTTCCGAAATCGAATATTCTTACAGAAATTGCAATAATCCAATAATTGCTGTTACAGGTACAAACGGAAAAACAACTACCACAGCACTTATTGAGTTTATCTTGAATTCTTCAGGCAAAAACGCAATTGCGGCAGGGAATATCGGACTACCATTTGCTGAGGTAATTAAGATGATAAATGAGGGAACAAATTCACTTAATGAAAAAAGCATAATTGTTTTAGAAGTAAGCAGTTATCAACTCGATAGAATTGTGCGATTCCGTCCGAATGTTGCAATAATCACTAATATCACGCCGGATCATCTGAAATATCATGGTACAATGGGCGATTATGTGGAAACAAAGTGGAAAATTTGTGCTAATCAGAATGCTGACGATTTATTAATTTTGAATATAGATGATGAGTATTTATCTCAGAATCGAAAAATAAACAGCAAAATAGAGTATTTTTCTTTGCAAACACAGACAGGGGGAACGTTTGTGCAAAATGATGAAATAATACTCATTAATAAAGAGCATAAAGAAGAGGGATTAATGTTAGTTCAACATTTAAGTCTGCCGGGTAGGCATAATGTCTACAATTCGCTGGCAGCGATTCTTGCAACCCGAGCTTTCGAGGTTAGTAATGAAAATTTGAGAGATGCGCTCAAAAAGTTTGAGGGAGTTAATCACCGTCTTGAATTAATTCGTTCCATCAATGAAGTGAAGTTTATCAACGATTCCAAAGCCACAAATGTCAATTCCACCTGGTATGCTCTAAATAGCTACGATAGTCCGATAATTTGGATTGCCGGTGGGAGAGGGGATAATAATGATTATTCGCAACTTGATGAATCTGTCAGAAGAAATGTGAAGAAAATTATTTGTATCGGTGAGGAAAAAGAAGTAATTGCACAGCACTTCTGCGCAATAAAAGACTGTGTACAGTTCGAAACTTTGGAAGAAGCAATTTTCGATGCACAATTGTCCGCAAATGAGGGAGAAGTAGTATTATTTTCACCATCCTGCAAATCATTCGACATGTTTTTGAATTTCGAGCAGCGTGGTGAAGAATTTGCTAAAATCGTGAATAAATTAACTAGTGGATAATTTTGGTGAAACAGCAAAAGCAACATATTGACTGGTGGATATTCTTAAGTGTGTTAATACTTATGTTTTTCAGTTTTGCTTTTGTTTATAGTGCCAGCACTTATTTTGCACTAATAAAAGGGATGAATCCTGAGAGTTTGTTGATGAATCATATTGCAAAAATTGCATTGGCTATTTTGGCGATGATTTTTTGCATAGTTATCGATTATCATTTTTGGAGTAAAGTTTCATTTTACCTGATTATACTTGCAATTGTCTCACTAATTGCTGTTCTGGTTGTCGGAGAGAATGTTGGCGGGGCTCGCCGATGGTTGAACTTAGGTATTCAGTTCCAACCAAGCGAATTTGCAAAATTTGCAGTTATTATACATTTCGGGACCTTGTTACATCGAAAGCAGGAAGGAATTAAGGACTTGAAAAGCGGATATTTACCATTTATCTTATGGTTAGTTCTAATTTGCGTATTAATTGCTATGGAACCTAATTTTTCGATGGTTATTTTAATCACGGGAATAGGTTTGCTGATTTTATATTTGGGTGGAGCAAGATTAAAACATTTAATTTCTACAATCGGAATAGGCGTTGTTTTAGGTGTATTATATTCATTCACTTCCGCATACCGGATGAATCGAATATTATATTTTCTCGGACTGTTAGAAGGTGATGCAAAAGCTCAACTTGCTTATCAAATAGATATTGCTCTAATAGCTCTTGGCAGCGGTGGGTTGTTTGGTTTAGGAATTGGTGGCAGCAGGCAAAATCTTCTTCTCTCAGAACCTTATACGGACTTTTTGTTCTCAATTATTGGTGAAGAGTATGGATTCATAGGTCTGACTGTGATAATCGGTTTATTCCTCTTAATTTTGTGGCGTTCCGTTTATATAGCTAAACGTGCACCTGATCACTTGGGTTATCTTTATACGATTGGTATTGCAATATCAATTTTCATCTTTTTCCTAGTAAATGCATATGTAAATGCCGCTTTGATTCCTACTACCGGTGTTCCGCTCCCTTTTTTGAGTTATGGAGGAACTTCGGCAATTTTTAATGGTGCTTTAATTGGTATAATTTTGAATGTATCTTCTCAAATTAAACACAATAAATCCCAAGATCCGACAATAACAAAAGTATAAAAATTTCCGGCTAAAATATAAAACCCACAAATTCTATTTTCAGAAATCTAAGCACATCTCCACGTGTACCGAAAACATCCATTAACTTCAATTCAAGGGTAGTCACATTTTCTATTGAATATCGGAAACTCAGATTAGTTTTTCCTTTTGCTGCATCAAAATCTGGATTATAGGGTGAATTGAAATCGTACTCAAAATTTATTGAAGATTGTCGAGAAATTGAATGTTCTAAACCGAAATAAGCATTGAGTTTACGAATATCTGACCTTTGCTCCAAAGAATAATTAGTCCCAAAATGAATTGCAAAGAGTCCGTAATTCCACTTGAAAGCTTTGCTTAGAGCAAGATAAAATCCCGGAGAATTTACCTGAAATTCATTATTTTCAAATATTCCCAATCCCTGCGAATTAAATCCTACAGCAATTGCCGGCAAATACTTCTTTTCATTGATTAATCTATACTTAGCTTCAAATCCCGGAAATTTTTGAAAACTTATTTTCTCATTTCCGAACATCCCTGTTCCACCAAATGAAATGCCAATTAATGCATTGTTAATAGGTGAATATTCCACTTGAAACATTAGTCCTGACTTCCCATGCATATTCAAACTAAAAAGTTGTCCTGAACTTGGAATTAAACCCGCAGTTGGCATGCTTACTACTGTTTGAGTTTCGTAAGTATAATTAGTACCGGCACTTCCTGCAAGTAAAACGGAATATGCAAATATCAGAAAAAAGGGTAATATAATAAATTTATGCTGCATCATTTTATTTTTTAATCCCAAATTACAAAATAATGTATTTTTTTCATTGTCAAAATTATGAATTATCAATGAATAATCACACTTTTTGGACTTATTCGTTAATTAGATTATTGAATTAAAAACCGGGAGTTTGAAATGAGAATAATGATTAGTATTATTTTTTTAATATTTGCTGTTGTATCTTGTACCAGTAGTCCAAAAGGCAAATCTAAATTTTTTGATGGTGTAGAATATTTATTTATACAAAATTCAGATTCACTGGTTGTTTATGCTATAGTCCAAAATACTGTTTCTGTAAAAGATAAATCCTTAAGTGTGCAAAATATTTCTGCCGAATTTAATGGTAAAAAAGATACTGCAAAAGTTAAGGTTACTGAAGAAATGATACCGATTTTTGAAGGTAGTTATCAGATATCCGATAAAGAAAAGACTTGCATAGCAGTTTACAGAACTGCTTTCAAAGAAAAAAATACTGATGAAATTACAGTGAAATTCCTTGGAGAAACAAATTATGGCAGTATCAAGAAAGAATTGCCTAAAAAAACAATGAATTTTATGAATATTGCTGACAACAATTTGTTTTTACGATTAATACCTATGATAGAAGAAACTGCTCCAACTAAACTTAATTTTAAAATGCTTGTGATTCGTAATGCACCTTTCCAGGGAGCATATATGCCTTCCAGTGAAGATTTTCGTGTAATCATTCATAATAAAAATGATCAAAAATGGAATTCTGCTGAAGGCAAAATGTTTATGCAGGTAGTTGGTGAAGTACCTCCCCAAGTAGCAGGTGATTATATTGTTCTCGAAATGGAATACCAAAATAATCCGAAATTCAATATTTCAGGACAAAATAAAATGGAATTCATTCTTCCGGCAATGCCGACTCCAACTAAGGTTACATTTGATTACTGGACAAAATAAAGGAGTAATAATAAAAATGGAATTAAAAGATGCAATGGAACTGGCTCTCTCGCTTGCTAAAAAAGGAACAGGATATGTGAGCCCGAATCCTCGTGTGGGAACTGTGATACTCGATGAAAAATCTGAAATTATAGGACAAGGCTGGCATAAGAAATTCGGAGAATCCCATGCAGAAGTAGAAGCAATAAATAGCTGCGAACGCATAGATTTCACCGGTTGTACAATGGTGGTAACACTTGAACCGTGTTCTCATCAGGGCAAAACACCTCCCTGTGTTGACTTAATTATCAACAAAAAATTCTCCAAAGTTGTGATTGGCACTCTTGATAAAAATCCAGATGTTGCCGGGAAAAGTGTGAAAAAATTGGAAAATGCCGGAATTGAAGTTTTAGTTGGTTTGAAACAAAAAGAGTGTGAATATATTAATAGAGCATTTTTCAAATATATAATTGATAAGAAACCTTATGTAATTATTAAAGTTGCACAAAGTCTTGACGGAAATATTGCTCTTACAAATAAGCTTTCACAGTGGATTACATCTCCCGGATCCCGCAATGTTGTTCAAAATATGCGTGCAGAATCCGATGCAATTTTGGTTGGTACAAATACAATTTTGGAAGATAATCCTTCATTATTAGTCCTTGAAGTGAGCTTGCCAAGTCCTTTACGTATAATACCGGACAAGAATTTAAAATTGCCGCTCACCAAAAGAATATTTCACAGACAGACCCAATATCCATCGGTTGTTTTCCATCATTCTGATGATAAGGAAAAATTGGATGCCCTGCAAAATATGGGAGTAAAAACTGAAAAAATAGGATTGGATTCTGATGGATACTTGGATTTAAAGGAATTATTGAATATTCTGGGGGAAAAGTATTTCATCACTTCTTTATTGGTTGAAGGTGGAGCTGATATATATACATCATTTGTTTATCACAAACTGATTGATGAAATGCATATATTCGTTGCACCAAAAATTTTGGGAAAAGGTCTGCAATCATTTTCCGGTCTTAATTTTAAAAATTTGAATGAAACTCAGGAACTTAATTTCATTAATGTTGAGCAATTAGGACCAGATTTGCACATTGTTTCAACTTTGAAATACTAATATTTAACTGGTTACTAGTACATTAAAAATAAGCAATTTATTTGAAAAAAAATTATTATTATTTTAAGAAATTTTGTTAATTTGCAAATCTAAAATTATTCAAAAGGAAAAAGATGTTTTATATATTAGCAATATTGATAATAATTGCATCTGTATTAATGATTTTCGTTGTTCTCTTGCAACCTGGTCAGGGCGATATGTTAGCAGGATTGGGCGGTGGTTTGTCCAATAATCTTACTTCCATGTTCGGCAGCCGCAAAGCAATGAACTTTTTAACTAAAATCACTATTGGTTTGGCAATTACAATATTAGTTCTTACATTGGTAACTAATAAATTCTTTGTAACTCAGGAATTAACAATTGAAAGACCTTTGATTGAAGGTACTCAATTGCCTCCTTCAGCACCACCGGCAACTCCAACAGTTCCGACAGTGCCTCCTACTAAGAAATAAGTCAAATGAAATTAGATGAAAAATGCCTCAATCGAGGCATTTTTTTTATACTTATTATCAACTTGCAATTATTCTATATTGAAAAACGGCTGCTGAGCGCTTTAGAAATTGTTAGTTCATCAGTAAATTCCAAGGAAGAACCAATTGGCATTCCGCTGGCAATACGTGTAACACGAATTTCAAAAGGTTTAAGAAGTTTTGCAATGTACTGAGCAGTTGCTTCACCTTCAATACTTGGATTGACTGCCAGGATTATTTCTTCTAATCCATCCAGTCTTCCAAGCAATTCTTTGATTTTGAGATCATTCGGGGAAATGCCTTCCAAAGGACTGATTACACCATGTAAAACATGATAAAGTCCGAAATACTCATTTGTTTTTTCGATTGCGATTACATCAGTTGGATCTTCCACAACGCACAAGACATTTCTTTTCCTTTTCTGTGAATTGCAAATCGGGCAAGGATCCATCTCCGTATAATTAAAGCATACTGAACAGAACTTAACTTTTTGTTTAATGTCAATCAGAGAATCAGAAAAACTGCGAATGAATTCCTCATCGGTTTTCAGGAGATGGAAAGTGAGTCTTTGCGCTGTCTTTTTTCCAATTGTAGGCAGACTGGACAGAATATTTACCATTTTTTCAATTGCTTCGGAAGTGTAAATCATACTATGCTTGTTTGTTCTTAAATATATCTTTCATAACAGAATCCAGTTTCGACTGTGACTGCTTTGCAAGTTCTTCTTCAAGCTTTTTATTTGCATTATTCACTGCACCAATCACCAAGTCTTCAATCATTTTCTTATCCTGCATTTCGAAGAGGTAATCACTTATAGTAAGATTTGTTACCAAATGTGCACCATTTATCTGAACTTCTACCATACCACCTCCACTCGAGGCTGAAATAGAAATTTTATCTAGTTCTTGCTTCACTTTGGAAAGTTCGGAGGCATAACTTTGCATTTCACTCAAAAAGTCTTTTAAATTATTTTCCATGTTTAAAATAATAAATTGCTAAATACATTTTATAGATTATCGTTAAATAACTAAGACACTTTAAACTTCATTTTATTAAACAGAAAAACAAAAATTAATTAAACTAGGAGAAAATATGGGATTATTTAGCAGAATATCCGATATAATTAAAGCTAATATCAATGATTTACTGGACAAAGCAGAAGATCCGGAAAAAATGCTAAAGCAAATGGTAATTGAAATGGAAGAGTCAGTTAATAAAACTACTCTTGCAGTTGCTCAATCCATTGCAAACAATGTAAGTCTGCAGAAAAAACTCGATAAAGCCAATGCCGGTAAAGTTGAATGGGAACAAAAAGCTATGAAAGCAATTACTGCTGGTCGTGATGATTTGGCAAAAGCAGCTTTAGAGAAAAAGGCACTAATGGAACGCAATATTTCCGATTTAGAACCTATCACAATTCAGGCAAAACAAACAACTGATAATTTAAGATTACAACTCGACAAACTGAAAGCCAAACTGGACGAAGCACGTACAAGACAAAGCACTCTGATTGCTCGTTCCCAGGCAGCAAAAGCACAAAAACAAATTGCACAGTCAATGAGTGGTGTTGGTTCGGATGCATTTTCGAAATTCGACAAATTAGAAGGTAAGGTGGAAAAACTAGAAGCTGAAGCAGTTGCATTTGAACAACTAGCCGGTGAAAATTCCAGTTTGGATGATGAATTTAAAAAATTGGAAGCAAGTGATGCAGATGCGGAACTTTTAGCACTGAAAGCAAAAATGGGGCTTCTTCCAGAATCAGGAAAAGAAGAATAGGAGAATAAATATGGAAACACCAATTGAATTAATTCAGAATACTTCTGATAAAGTAGCTAAGTTCTTATCTGAAGGAGCTTTCGAATATGTGAAATTCGACGATAATACTTTCACTGTTACTCATGGTTCAACTCAAATAATGATTCTTGTAAGGCCTTATACAGATAAAGAATCTATTGTGGAATTTACTGCAAATATTGTATTTGAAGCTGAAATGTCTAATTATCTGCTTCACTTTTTACTTCGTAAAAATTCAGAATTGCACTTTGGTGCTTTTGGATTGCTTTTTGACGGTACTATATCGTTCAATTATTCACTTGCAGGAACAAATCTTGATGCAAATGAATTTTCGACTGCACTTGAATCAGTTGCTATTATTTCAGATTATTACGATGATGAAATCATTAAGATGGCTGGTGGTAAAACATTTGCTGAAATAAATGTAGATGAATAAAATCGAATTCTTAGTCAAATTAAGAAAAAGATAAAAAAAAGGCTGATTTCGTATCAGCCTTTTTTGTTGTCAATTGATTGCTTAGAACTTATCTTACAATCAACATTGGTAAAGTTTTATTGAAATTACCTGTTGACAATGTATAGAAATACGTCCCGGGAGTGAGAGCTGAAGCATCGAAATTGGCTTCGAACTGACCGGGTTCCATAAATTCATTAACCAATGAAGCAACTTCTTCACCTAATTGATTATAAACTTTCAAAGTAACAAAGGAACTTTGTTTGATATCAAATTTAATATTAGTTTCATTGGAAACTGGATTAGGTGTATTAGCATAAAGTTCAAAAGCATTAGCATAATTGCTGAGTTCTTTCACAGAATTTTGATCATAAGTACCAGTGAAACGACCGAATACAAAGAAACGGTTATCTCTGCGGATAGTGCTTTCATAAGCCCAAGCAGGATATTCTTTTTTGAAATTCTGCCAATCAGCACTTGTAGTGTCACGTCTGTAGAAGAATTGATTTAATAAAAGAACTGTGTCTTTTTTGCTTTGATCTTCCCAATGTTTGATAGTACCTGAGAAACATTGATTTGCAGGAATAGTCCATTCCCAAGCACCAATCATACGAACTTGATCTGTCAAGTTATCCATTGCATC
>MHAC01000033.1:50170-58685 GCA_001804565.1 Ignavibacteria bacterium GWF2_33_9
CTCTAACAGAAGCCAATTCTGTACGGCTGTAATCCATACTGGTTGCCTGGATGGTAGAACCATCATACTTACTGTTAATTTCTGAAGCAGAAACAAAAACAGCATCAGTTAAACGATCTTCAACTTCCTGATAAGGAATTTGGAAAGTATTTTGATCAAAAGCTGTTGAACCAAAGTTTGGTAAATTCATCCAGTTAATATTTTCTGTTGCAAAGTACATACCATTAGAAACTGGTGCTGTTGTTGAAGTATAAACCCAGAACCAAACTGAATCGATAGTCAATGTGCCTGATTTGAAGCCGGGATCATACCAGTTCAATCCAGGGAAAACCTGAGTGAATGCATTCAAATAATAAATAGTATTACCTGAACCATCAACTACATTTGTTGGAATACTGTAATCGCCAATACCGATATAATCTGCGGTATTATTTGGATCAAGATGATTATATGCAATTCTTGCAGTATCGAGTTCTTCTCCTTCGAATTCAGGATGAATACGAGTTCTAACAGCAAGTTCATAATTTTCCAAATAATCATTTGGTAACATTACCATTTTGATTGGTGAATCATTTTGATTTGTAATTGGTAAGCCATATTGAGCATTTTCCTGAGGCATACCAGGAACTGATTGCTGTACAAAACCGTTATTCCCGAAAACTACAGGAATATCAACAACTTGTTTGATTTGAGACCAAGCCATAGTGGTTGCGAGAGTCATTGCAAAAATGAGTAGAAGAAATTTCTTCATTATTTTCTCCAATTTAAATTTTAAAGATTAATTTGCACAATAAAAAAGTGTTTTGCAAACACATTCGTTTTTACAAAATAAAATAAACGTTTTACTTTTATAAAAAGTTACAAATTACGCAATTTTTTTGTAATATTATATTTTATAATAAAGTTAAATTTCAAATTTCCAACTTTTTTATGTTAGATAGTATATTAAATTTTCTCGAGAATATTCCTGAACTATATGTATTAATCGTGCTCTTGTTCTTTGCTTATATCGAAAATATATTTCCACCATCACCCAGCGATTCTGTTGTGATTTTTGCGGGGACACTTATTCCGCATGGGAATGTCCACTTTATTTCATTATTAATAATTACAACAATCGGCAGCACTTTGGGATTCCTCACGATGTTCGTAATTGGACAGAAATTCGATAAGAAAATCGTTGAGACGGGCAAAGTGAAATATGTTAAGTATGAGACAATAATGAAAGTTGAGCATTGGTTCCAAAAGTGGGGATATTGGATGATTTTGATTAATCGTTTTCTGTCAGGAACACGAACAGTGATATCTTTTTTTGCAGGAATGTCTCTTTTGGATAAAAAGAAAACAACTCTTCTTGCCGCCACCGGTTCATTAATTTGGAATTTTGTGTTAATTTATTCAGGTTATCTCTTCAGCGATAACTGGCAACTTATATACAAGAAGATAGATAAATTAGGATATGTCATCCTGGGATTTGTGATATTGGTTTCATTATTAATTTTATTTAAAAATAAATGGAAAGCAAAAAAATCAACAAGCGATTAATTTATGTGTAAAAACGTTTTTTATTATAATAAATACTAAATAACTTGATTTAGATATGATTTCAAATGTTAAATATTACATATTGTTTTTAATATTTATTCCGCTTACTTCTTTTTCCAAAGGATTCAGATATGATACTTTGGCTAATGATCTTAAGTGTTTAACTTTTCATCAAAATTCTCAGAAAAACCTTATACAGAAAAAAGTTGATTTTAATGATTCCACTTCACGTCCTGATAATCAGCAAGTATTCATTTCCGAACAAGGGAATTTTTGGATACATTATGACATTTCCGGTTTGCATGCAGTGAATCTTTATGATGCAAATTTAAACGGAATTCCTGATTATATTGATTCGGTGGCATATTATGCTGAATATGTTTACCAAAAGGAAGTACTGGAAATGGGTTTTCTTTCTCCTTTGGGTGATAGTTTACTTGGCGGCAGCGATGCATACGATATATACATTTTCGATATCGGAGATAGCGAAATTGAACCTGATCCAAATGAACCGGAAGGTTGGGGAGGGACATATGGATTTACAGTTTCTGAAACTGAAATTAAACCTTCCCGGAAATACCAAAGATATACTTCATTTATGGTCCTTGATAATAATTATTCTGAAACTGATTCTGTAAGAGTTCCTGGTGGAAAACATTACATAGCATATAAAACATTTGGATTAGAAGGTGCGAAAATTACTTTGGCGCATGAATTCCAGCATGCAATACAATTTCGTTACGGACTTGACTATACGTATTCTTCTGGATTTGCTGAGATGTGTTCAGTTATGTTCGAAAATTTAATATTTCCTGAGTCAGAAGATTATTTACAGTATGTGAGGAGTTTGTTTAAATTCCCTGAATTATATAATTTTTCTATGCCTATGCCTGAAAATGGATACAGATACGGCATATTCACAACAATGCTGCAGCAGAAGTATGGGATTGATGTGATTAAGAAAATGTGGGAATTGACAGCACAAGGTATAACAACATATAAATGCATTGACTCAGCTTTACATTTGGAAGGAAGTTCTTTGGATGAAGAGTGGATTGATTTTTTGCATTGGATTTATTACTCCGGTGAAAGGACAATACCGGGCAAATATTTTATTGATGCTTCAAAATTTCCTACATTTAGTTTCTTCTTGAAGTTAAATTATTCCGAGCCGTCAGTAAATTTCTCTTCAAATCTGGACCCTTATCAAATCCAGTTCGATGAAGTAGTTTTCCCGAACAAATTTCCTCATTCAAATGATACTTTGGTTTTGTTAGCCACAAATTTGAACTTGAATCAGATTGTGAACGGAATATATTCGAAATCGAGTTTTTCAATCATAATCAAAACTATATATGACGGAGCCTATATACGGTTATTCCCGGATTCTGAAATCCCATATTATTATGGTTTACTAAAGGGTTCTGAAGGCATAAATGTGATCAGAATTGAAAAACCAGGAATTGAAACATATAAGAAAGAAAATGCATATCCAAATCCATTACACATTGCACTTGATGAAAACTTATTCGTACCTGCTCCGGGGAATGCGGGACTTGGTTCGAAAATAACTTTCCAATTATTGGACGAAAATGCAGTATCTGTTTATAATTCAATTTCAGATGTAGATATTCATAATAGCAATAGGATAATTAAATTGCCTGTTTCAGAATTGAAAAGTGCAAGAATAAAAACAGGTGTTTATATATACAAAGTTGATTCGGACGATGAAACCATTTTTGGGAAAATCGCAATTATTAATCCATAAGAAATATGAAAATTGACATAAAATTAAAAGAACTAAGCAAACAAGTTGGACCAAAAGAAACATTATTCACAAACTTAAACTTTGAAGCAAAGAATAGCGACATTGTATCCATTGTGGGACCAAACGGAAGCGGAAAATCTACTTTCCTAAAGGTAATTTCCGGAGTAATGAAACCCAGCAAAGGTTCTATAGAATTGAGTATTGGTGGTGAAGAAATAAAATTAAGTGAATTCCATAAATACTTCGGATATGTTGCACCTTACTTGAATCTTTATGAAGAATTTCATCCACTTGAGCATATTAAAGTCATTTCCAAAATCAGAAATTTGAAATATGATGAGAAAAAAGCGTTAGAACTTCTAGAACAATTCAATTTATCACGTCATCGTTTCAAACCCATTAAGGTGTTTTCTTCTGGTATGAAGCAAAGAATGAGGATAATCCTTTCTATTCTGAATCATCCTTCAATATTGTTACTAGATGAACCTTTTTCAAATTTGGATGATAAAGGAATTGAACAATATAAGCAGGTGATAGACGAAATTCATAAGCAGGAAGGCTTAATTTTCATTGCAAGTAATGATGCAAGAGAAATTTCGCTTTCCAATATTCAAATTAATCTGAGGGACTATAAGAAGTGATTTCCGATGATTCAGCACATACGAATGAATATCCTAAAATTGTGAAAGAAATCAGGAAATTAGGCAGAAGCAATTTTGTTTTGCTCATTTTTAATACCGGCGAATATTTGAAAATTCATTTCGATTTTTTATTGAAATATAAAATTATCAAAGGAATAGAAATAAATGAGCAAACTTATATTTCACTGCAAAGAGATGTCCGGGTGCAGGAATGCAAGAGGTATGCTTATTCGTACTGCACGAAATATTCACGAAGCGAAAAGGAAGTATTTGACTTTTTCAAGCGAAAGGGGTACGAACTTGATGTGATTAGCGATGCAATAAAATTCGTGAAAGAATTTGATGTGCTGGACGACAGAAAGACAATTCAATTTGCCATTAACCATTTTCATAACAGGAAAAAATTCGGAATAAACAGGATTCGACTTGAACTTCGAAAAAGAGGTTATTCGGAAGATTTAGTGAATGATGTTTTGCAAGAAATGAATTCAGACGAGGATACTGAATATGAAAAGGCAATATACTTAATTTCAAAAAAAGAAAGATTAATTCAATCCAAAAAAGAAGAAAAAAGACTTGTTTTCGTTAAGAATTTATTGAATAGAAACGGCATTGATTTCTCTGTAATAAAACGAATACTGAATGAATTCAAAGAAGATGATTATCGGTTTGATTAAAAATTAATTATGAATAGGAAAAAGATAATATTTTTACTGGTGCTTGCAGCAAGTATTCTAATATTTGCCTTTCTTTTTATTGATTATTTTGAAAATAAAAAAAATATTCAGAAGATACAAAAGAGTCATGCAAATACAATCATAAATACTCTCAATTCTGATTTTCAACATACTTTCGAAGCTAATACCCGTTTGGAAGAATTGATTGTTCAGCATCTGAAAACATCAGCTTCGCTTGTTGAACATATTGATAATCAAAAAGTACCTAACATTAGCAAGATTAGAAAAATTGCCGAAGAGAATGAAATTTCTTCTGTTAGTTTTTTGGATGAAAATGGTAAGTTAATCTCCACAACTGAATCTACTATCGTTTCAGTAACACCCGACAGCACTTTCTTTTTAGAATTAGTGCAATTGAAAGAAAGTGAATTTCAATTCTTCGATTTAGGTAATTTAGCAAGTCCTTACACAAAGTCAAATATGTATTTTATGCTGATGAAACGTAGTCAATCAGATGGATTCATACTTATTGGGCTATCAAATAAAAAAATGATTGAATTACGCAGAAATTTTGGCATTGGTACGAAAATTGAAGAATTCAGCAAAAATCCGGAAATTGCATATATAGTACTACAGGATGAATACGGTATTTATGCAGCTTCATCCAATATGGTGGAACTCAAATCACTCAGTCAGGATGAAGATTTATCTGAGGCAATAATCAAACGTGATGCAATAATTCGGGAAACTTCCTTCAATGGTGAAGATATTTTGGAAGTTGTTAAAGCAATAATAGTTTCCGATGATAATGTGATGCTTTCCAGAGTTGGATTACGCCAGGAAAAAATAAAAGAGATTGAGTCAAAAGCATTCGACAGATCTTTATTGATTGGGATAATCACTTTCTTCGCATTTGTGATTGTTATTGTATACGTTCTAACACGTCAGAAATTAGTGAATCTCGGTATTGAACATCAGAAGATTCAATCTTATGTTCAGGTTCTTTTGGAAAATGTTGCTGATGGTGTGATTGCACTTGATTCTGAAAGGAATATTATTTTATTTAATCAGGCTGCCGAAAATTCCTTGGAAATGAAGAAGAGCAATGTATTAGGCAGAAAATATTCAGAAGTATTTGAAATAGATTTATTCAATATTAATGATGCAATAGAAAAGCAATCTTCAATTATTGAAAGTAGCATTAAATACACTACTCCTAAGTCGAAAGTGCATTATCTTACATATACAACGAACACTGCCTATAATTTTGATGAACTTGAATCAATTCTGATTTTCATAAGAAATATTTCCGAACAGGTAAAGATTCAAAAGCAAATGGAAATTAAGGAAAAGCAAATTGCAATAAATCAGCTTGCATCAGGCATTGCACATGAAATCCGTAATCCTCTTAATGCAATTTTTATAATCATACAAAGATTCCAGATTGAGTTTCAGACAATTAATGAAAATGAAGCTTTCCAAAAATTGCTTGTAACTATCCGTAAAGAAATTGAAAGAATAAATGATATTATTGAGCAATTTCTCGATTTTTCACGTCCACAAAATTTATCGCTTGAAAGAGTGAATATGTCTGAATTAATGGATGAAGTAATTTCCCTGATTGACAATTATGCAATAGCCAGGAAGATTGAAATATACAAAAATTACCGAGAATTTATATTTGCCGAAATAGATCCTAAGCAAATGAAACAAGTAATGCTGAACCTAACCCAGAATGCCTTTGATGCTATGCCGGAAGGTGGTGATTTGGTAATTACAATTCTACAGGAAGAAAATGAATTGAAAATCAGAATTACCGACAATGGTATCGGAATTTCTGAAGAATTAAAAAATAAAATATTTTCACTGTACTTTACGACCAAAAAGAATGGACATGGATTGGGATTGGCAATAGTACATCAGATTATAACCGAGCATAATGGTGAAATACATGTGCAAAGCAATGAAGGTGGAGGCACTACTTTCGAAATAGTTTTACAAGTAAATAATTGATAAATTATGGATAAGAATTACACAATACTGATAATTGACGATGAAAAGACTCAAAGAGAGTCACTTCAGGGATTTTTAGATAAACAGGGATTTACAACGATAACAGCTGAAAACGGGATACAAGGAGTTGAGAAATTTCGAAATAATCCTGTTGATTTTGTTCTGAGTGATTTCAAAATGCCGGATTTGACCGGTGAAGAAGTGTTAGAACAAATCAAAGAAATAAATCCATTAACACCATTTGTGTTGGCTACTGCTTATGGTACTATCCAAAAAGCAGTATCACTCATGCAAAAAGGTGCTCTAACTTATCTCACTAAGCCTATTGATTTGCTGGAATTACTGAATATTATTAAAAATGCTCAGGAAAATCAGTACCGGGTGAGGGAAAATGAAATTATCCGAAAAAAAATAAACAGCAATCTCAATTCCGGACTCATTATATCCAATAGTCTGGAAATGGAAGAAATACTTAATACTTCCGGAAGAATTGCAAAATCAAAAGCATCAATTTTAGTACGTGGTGAAAGTGGTACCGGAAAGGAATTAATTGCCCGTGCTATTCATTTAGCATCGGACCGTGCTGATAAACCCTTCATTGTGGTGAATTGCGCAGCATTGCCTGAAACTTTATTCGAAAGCGAACTTTTCGGTCATGAAAAAGGAGCTTTCACAGGTGCTGCAAATACGAGAATAGGTAAATTCGAGGAAGCCACCGGCGGTACTTTATTCATTGATGAAATTGGCGATATTCCTTTGCCCGTGCAAGTGAAATTGCTCCGTAGTCTGCAATTTGGTGAAATCCAAAGACTAGGTAGTAATAAGATTTTGAAGCTGGACGTTCGAATTGTGAGTGCTACTAATCGAAACTTGGAAGAAATGATTTCCAATGGTGATTTCCGTGAAGATTTGCTCTATCGTATCAATGTGATTTCACTGGAATTGCCTCCTTTAAGAAAAAGGAAAATTGATATTCCAATTTTAGTGCAGCATTTTGCCGAAAAATATTCTGAAATAAACGGAAAGAATGTGAATAATATCACAAATGAAGCACTGGATTTGCTAATGAAATATAATTTTCCGGGTAATATCCGTGAACTAGAAAATATGATACAACGCTCAGTTGTGCTCACTCGTGATAATTATATTAAAATCGAGGATTTGCCACGTGAAGTGGTTATGAATAAATCAACAGCAGCAAAAGAACATCTCGAGGATGAAATTGGTGATTTGAACGAAAAAGTGGAAAATCTGGAAAAGAGAATGATTTACAAAGCTCTTGAGGAAACTAATCAGAATCAGTCCAAAGCAGCAGATTTGCTGAATATTTCCGAAAGAACATTGCGATACAAACTGTCTAAATACGGCAAACCAAATTAAATAAGTGAAAGGGATTTCTCCCCTTTTCAAAGTGGGGCAGGGGGTGTTCTGGCTGTGTTTCCCCCCCTTTTTCAAAGGGGGTCAGGGGGTTTCAGTATTTGTCATTCTGAGCGCCAGCGAAGAATCCAGAAAAAAAATAATGAATATCGATTAACGAATTTTGATTTTATAAGAACCACAGAGTGGTTTGACGTTAATAGCCCACGACTTCAGTCGTGGGAAAAGAATCACCCAACTACCCCACTCCACAACTCCGGAGGAGTCGAACAGAAATAAGGTAACTCACATCAATTACCACATTACCTACTAAGGATTATTCCTGAGATAAGGCATAGTTTTATTATTTGCTAATTCGAAATTTATTGTCGGCTAAATAATTAATTTTCGCTAATAATTCACCTTTTTTCATATAAATTTTGTAAATTGTTTTTAACTTTTAAAGTATTTTTATAAAAGATGAATAACAAAAGTGTCTAACTTACTTAAAATAT
>MHAC01000034.1:0-28683 GCA_001804565.1 Ignavibacteria bacterium GWF2_33_9
TGTGTATTTTTCAGCAAGTTCCATAATTTTTCCAAAATCACCACCTAATTCAGGATCAATAGTAGCGATTTTATCTTCATATACTTCACCTGTGGAACCATTAAGAGAAATCCAATCACCATCTTTGAATAATTTACCACCTGCTTTCAGAGTTCTTTCTTTGTAATTAATAACGCATTCGCCTGCACCGGAAACGCAGCATTTGCCCATACCTCGAGCAACTACAGCAGCATGCGAAGTCATACCTCCACGAGCTGTTAAAATACCTTTAGCAATGTCCATACCTTCCAAATCTTCAGGAGAAGTTTCGATTCTCACAAGGATTGCATCAGGATATTTCTTTGTTTCATCTGCATGAAATACGATTTGTCCGGTTGCTGCTCCCGGAGAAGCCGGCAAACCTTTTGCTACAACATTAGCCTTAGCAATAGCATTCTTGTCGAAAACTGGATGAAGTAATTCATCTAATTTATTGGGTTCTTGTCTTAATAGTGCAGTTTTTTCATCAATTTTACCTTCACTGAGCAAATCAATTGCAATTTTCACCATAGCTGCAGCAGTACGCTTACCGTTCCTGGTTTGTAGCATCCAAAGTTTGCCGTCTTGAATTGTGAATTCGAGGTCCTGCATATCAGCAAAGTAATCTTCCAATATCTTTTGAGTTTCGTTAAGTTCTTTATAAGCAACAGGCATAAATTCTTCTAAAGATGGATATTTATCTGCTCTTTCTTCTTCGGAAACACCTGCCAAAACTGCCCATCTTTTCGAACCTTCCAAAGTAATTTGCTGAGGAGTTCTAATCCCTGCTACAACGTCTTCGCCCTGTGCATCTACAAGATACTCACCATTGAAGACATTTTCGCCTGTAGCTGCATCTCTTGTGAAAGCAACACCGGTTGCAGAATTTTCACCCATATTACCAAACACCATTGCCTGAACATTTACGGCAGTACCCCATTCAGCAGGAAATTGATTCATTGCTCTATAGTAAATTGCTCTTGGATTCATCCAACTGTCGAAAACAGCACAAACAGCTCCCCATAATTGTTCCCAAGGATTTGTCGGAAAATCTCTTCCGGTTTTGTTTTTCACAGCTTCTTTGAATTTAACAACAAGTTCTTTCAGGTCATTAACGTCAAGTTCAGTATCATTTTGGATTCCCTTTGCTTCCTTTACATGTTCCATGATTTCTTCAAATGGGTCAATATCTTCCTTGGAATCAGGTTTCATTCCTAATACCACATCACCATACATCTGCACAAATCTTCTGTACGAATCCCATGCAAATCTTTCATTTCCGGATTGTGCTGCAATGCCCTGCACAGCATCATCATTCAAACCTAAGTTTAGAACAGTATCCATCATACCAGGCATAGAAACTCTGGCACCCGAGCGAACAGAAACTAAGAGTGGATTTACTTTATCGCCGAATTTCTTACCCATCAGATTTTCGACTTTTTCCATCGATTCTTCAACTTGTGATTTCAATAATTCAATAACTTTATCTTGTCCTTCTTGATTATAAATTGTACACATTTCAGTTGTAATAGTAAAACCGGGAGGTACAGGCACTCCTATCAGATTCATTTCTGCTAAGTTTGCACCTTTTCCACCTAAAAGATTTTTCATATCAGCCCTACCATCGGCCTCTTTACCACCAAAATAATATACAAATTTTGTGTTTTGATTTTTAGCGTTTTTATCGCTCATTTTATCTCCAAAGTAATTAAAATGTAAAAATATATAACTTCAAAATTACGAAAAGTACATATATAATATGTTAATATTCGATTGAATTTATTATCTGTGTAAATAATATTGTTTGATTGAAAGGATTAGCAGTTTTTTAAAACTATTTATATTTTTGATTCAATGATTGCACCACCTACTAAGTCATTGTGTTCGTATAGTACTACACTTTGCCCGGGAGTAACTGCGCTTCTGGGTTCAATAAATTCCACATACAATTTACCATTTTTAGTGTAACAAATGGCTTCCCTACCTTTATCATTATATCGGATTTTCACTAGGAATTTTGTAGGTTCTTTGATTTCATCATATTTAATCAGATTAACAGAATGAGCAATCAAACCTTTATCCATTATTTCACTTATTGTTCCTATTTCGATTGTATTTGATTCAGGGATAATTTTTTTAACATAAACAGGTTCTGAATGAGAAATACCCAATCCATGACGTTGTCCGATTGTATAAAACGGAAATCCTTTATGTTTCCCAACTATCTTGCCATTGAAAATTATGTATCCTTCAGGCATATTATTTAGAAAATCTCCTTTTTCTTCCCAGAGAAATTCTTTATAATCATCAGCCGGTATGAAGCAAACATCCTGCGAATCCATTTTATCATGAATGTGGAAATCAAATTCCTTGGCAAGTTCCCTTGTATCATTTTTAGTCAAATTTCCAATAGGAAACATTGAACGTGAAATTTGATACTCTTTCAGCCCCCATAATACATATGATTGGTCTTTGAGCAAATTATCGCTGCGAGTTATAATACTTCTGTTGAGTAATTCATCTCTTCTAACCCCAACGTAATGACCGGTTGCAATCCATTGTGCATCAAATTCATCTGCAAGTTCCAATAATTTACCAAATTTAATTAATGGATTGCACTTAGTACATGGATTAGGAGTACGACCTTGCAAATATTCATCAACAAAGTAATCTATTATTTCCCTTTTGAAAAGTTCGGAATAATCGACAAAGTGATGTTCTATTCCTAATTGGTCGCAAATTGTTTTTGCATCATATTCCGAATAGCAGTGGCAATGTGGTTTATCACTGGTGTAAGGTGCAAACGTTACACCAATTGCTTCATATCCTTGTTGTTTAATCAAAGCTGCAGTAACAGACGAATCTACTCCCCCCGACATAGCAACAAGTACTTTATTTTTATTCATCTAAATTATCATTTTAAAATGATTTTTGACGAAATAAATGCTTATCAATTATTCCTTGTACCTTTATTATTTAGTAACAATCAATTAATATAAATAAATTTACCAAATGATTACTGATTAATAAAAATTATTTAAGTGTTGTTGAAAACATTTAAGTACTCATAAACATTAAATTTTGTTTACCTCGTAATTGATATTTCTTAATTCCAAATAATCCAGGATACTTGAGAAAGTATTTTCATCAAATCCTAAATATTCAGGGGGAATTATACCTTTTTGATTGAATTCACCTTTAAGTATTAAGTCAGCAACTGCAGTTGCAGTATATCCGGTAGTTCTTGCCATAGATGAAGTTTGAGTATTTACATCATAAATATCAAATAAATCATAGATGTATTTCGTAATTCTATTATTTTCATTTCCTTCAATAAATACTCTCATTACAGTAAATTCAGCTTCTTCAGGATTTAATTTCCATTTATCGAAAAGTAACTTATTTGTTAATTTTACAGGAGAAATTTTAACTCCATCAATTTCAATTTCTTCCTTTGAGAAAAAGCCTGCTTCTTTCAGAACTTTAATATATTCTATATGCTGTGGATAACGTAAGGTTTTTTCCTTAATATTTGGGATTTTCACTGTTTGAATTAATGTTCTAATTCCATCAGTATTAAAAGCTTCCAAGGTCCCAATACCCTCGAAAAACAAAAATTCAGGATCTGAAAGTGGTTCCACAACTTTTTCCACTGAGTTTTCAACATATCTTGCAGGTCTGGTATATTCTTCAATCACATCAATTGGAGAGAAAGGTGCTTTGTATTGAAATGGAAAATCTCTAACAAAAGGTAAACCACCTACATAGCAGAGATATGAATTTATCTGCATCCTTTTATAATGATACCCCAACAAAACATTGCACATTCCCGGTGCTACTCCACAATCAACTACTGCTGTAACTCCATTTTCTTTTGCTATTTCATCTAAAGAAAGTGAGTCCTCAGCGAAAAAAGAAATATCCACAATGTTCTTCTTTGATATAATCACTTCTTTTACAACATTAAATCCCATAAATCCCGGAACTGCACTAATTACCAGATCAAAATCAGATACTAATTCACTGATTCCTGTTAAATTATTGAAATCAAAAACTTTAGTTTTTACATTAGTATCAACAAGTGTATCAAGTCTTTCCTGTGAAATATCACAAGAAGTTACGTCATAATTTTCCGACATGTCCAGAGCCATTGCTCTGCCAACCATTCCGCAACCTAAAATGATAACTTTTTTCATAATCTACTCCAATATTTTGATTAATAATGTTCCTTCTAATCTGTATAACTCAATTTCATTCAATTTAGTTAGATACTCAGTTTGTAATAAAGAAATATTTGACTGTAAATAATTCAATTGAATGTCTCTCAAATCCAAAAGCGTCATCATACCTAATTCGAATTGTTTTTGTGCTAACTCTAAATTATCAAATGCAATTGAAGAGTTTTGTTTAAGTAATATTAAAATATCTATGTTATTGCTATAATTTCCATAGATACCATATAGTTGAGAGATTAATTCATTTTCTTTTTCTTTAATAATAAATTCAGAATTTTCAATATCAATTTTTGTATTTTGAATTGCTATTACATCCCGAGTACCATTAAATAAATTAAAATTAAATCTCAAACCATAAGATAATCCCTGTGAATTATTGCTCCTGTAAATAGAAACTGTATTGTCTTGATTTTGATATGAATAAGAGGAATAAGCGGTAAATGTTGGATATAAATTGCTTTTCTGAATCTCGAAATCCTTTTCACTAGACATCTTTTTAATTTGTTCCATATTCAAAGATAAATTATTTTTCATACAATTTTGCTTTATCCTATCCAGAACAATAGAATCATTAATTTCAAGTAAATCAAGCGGTTCAAAATTAAAGTATGGATCTCTGTTTAAAATTTTATTAATTTCAATCTTCAAATTTTGAATTTTCTGTTTTTCATTCAAAATAGCAATAGAATCCAAATTTATATCATAATCTGCTTTCTGTAATTCGAAATTGCTTGAATTCCCGATTTTCACTTTAGTTTGAATTAAATCTCTTGTAATTCGTGAATTAATAATAGTTTGCTCAAGTAATTTTTGTAAATTAATTTCATAGATTAATTGAAAATAAGCCGAAGCAATATCCAAAACAGTTTGTTCGATATAATATCTAGTATTTAACTTTCCTAATTTTTCAAGTAAATCTAGTTTATCCTTTGAAGCAAACATTTTAAAACCATCAAAGAAATCCCAGTTCAAGTTCAATGAAGCATTAGTCAAATCACTAATTGCAGCATTCGATTCCCTAACTTCACCATTATACAAAGTTTGTTTGGTTGATGAATTTGTATGTGAACGTGATCCATCTAATGTTAAAACCGGATAAAATCCCGAATTCCCTAATAAATTTGAATTTTGCAGTTTTAATTCTTCATTCTTTAAGATTTTGATTTGATAATTTTGCTCAATTGCTAATTTAACTAATTCTTTCAAAGTTATTTTCTGTTGAGCTAAAGCAGTAGAACTTAAGGTTAGAACTATTATTACAAGCGATATATATTTAATTTTCATTTCAATTTTTATTATTTTTCTTCTACATAAAATATTCGTTCTTTCTTTGATGTCAATATTGTATAAAGTGTTGGAATCACAATCAAAGTTAGGATAAGTGAGAATATCAATCCACCAATAATCACAACACCCATTGGGATACGGCTGGTAGAAGACGCACCCAAAGCCATTGCTATCGGCAAGGCACCTAGCACAGTTGCCAAACTTGTCATTAAAATTGGTCGAAGCCTTTGCGTTGCAGCAAATATGATAGAATCATGAATATTATATCCTAATTCTCTTCTCTGATTAGCAAATTCAACTATTAATATACCATTTTTAGTAACAATACCAATTAATACAATCATGCCAATTTCACTGAATATATTTAATGTGAAACCGAAAATGTAAAGTGATAAAAGTGCACCGGCAATTGCCAAAGGAACTGTAATCATAATAACTATTGAATCTCTAAAACTTTCGAATTGAGCTGAAAGCAATAGGAATACTAATATAATTGTGAATACAAAAATATATGCCAGGTTACTCGAACTTTCCTCATAATCGGCAGATTGTCCGGTAAGGCTAGTTGCAAATGTATCGTCTAAATATTTGTCTGAAATTCTGTACATCTCGTCAATACCGTCACCGATTGTTTTTCCTGCAACTGGTGCAGCAGAAATGATTGCGGATATATATCTGTTATATCTTTGCAAACTTGGAGGACGACTCACGTAAGATAATTTTACTAAATTTTGCAAATGCACCATTTGGTTTGATGAATTTCGTAAAGTAAGCATACTCAGGTCAATTGGCTTACTCCTGTATTCATCATTTGCCTTCATTATTATATAATATTGTTTATTGTTTTTAATAAAATAACCCACTCTTTGTTCATTCAAATATAATTGTAAAACATTTGAAATATCTCTAACTGATACGCCCATATCCAATGCTTTTTCCCTGTCAATTTCAACTAGCAATTCAGGCTTGTTGAATTTCAAATCAACTGTTGCAACATCAAAAACAGAACTTGTTTGAGCAGCAGCTAAAAATTTTGGAAGAATTTTTTTTAATTTTTCCATATTTGGTGCCTGAATTACAAATTGCACCGGCAGTGATCCCCTGCCTGATTGTCCTGCTGCAATTGTTGGTTCCTGCACAACAATTGTTTGAGCAAAATTCATATTATTCAACTTCTGAGTTAGCTCTTGAGCAATTTCCATTTGAGTTCGTTTGCGTTTTTCAGGACTCACAAGTGAAATTCTTAAAAAAGATGAATTAGTTGAAGGACTACCACCAAATCCAGGTGATGTAACTGCTGCAATATACTCCCTTTCAGATAGAGAGTCAGCCATTTTAATAAGTTTTGCCTGGAATTCTTCCATTGCCGGGTATGCAGTGCCTTCAGGAGCAGTTGCAATGAGTCTTAATCTGCTTTTATCTTCAAGAGGTGCTAATTCTGTTTGTAGATTCAAGCCTGTAAAATAGATTATTCCAAATGTTGCCAAAATTATGACAAAGATAATCCATTTTTTTTCTAAAATTTTAGATATAAAATTATGATACCAATTTGTAGTATTTATTATTAGGTTTTCAAAAAAAGTAAATAATTTTCCATGATTTGTCTGGTGATGAAGTACTCTGGAAGCCATCATCGGACTTAATGATAATGAAACAAATGCAGAAATCGTAATTGAACCTGCCACAACTATGGCAAATTCCCGGAAAAGATTTCCTGTAAAACCTTCCAGGAAAAATATCGGTAAAAAAACTGCAATCAACGTTACTGAAGTTACAATCACGGCAAAAAACACTTCTCTTGTTCCTTTAAATGCAGCTTGGATTCTATTCTCTCCTTTTTCAATTTTCTTGTAAATATTCTCGAGCACTACAATTGCATCATCAACTACTATACCTGTGCTTAAAACTAAACCCAGTAAGGTGAGAATATTAATTGAGTATCCCATTATGAACAAGAAGAAAAAGGAACCAATAAGGGAAATTGGAACACTAACAATTGGAATTAATGTCGCCCTCCAATTCCTTAAGAAAAGGAATACAATTAAAATTACTAATGCAAAAGCAATGAATATTGTTTCCATTACTTCACTGATGGCTTTTCGGATACTTTGAGTAGTATCGTAAACAACCTGCGTAGTAATATCCTCAGGTAAATCCTTTTTTAATGTATTTATTCTTTTTAATGCTTCATCTACAATTTCAATATAATTTGCCCCGGGCTGTGTATTCAGTGCCACTCCAATCATTGGAACTCCGCCAATTCCACGAAGAATTGTTTTTTCATTTTCTGCACCCAGAACTGAATTTCCAACATCTTTTAGTTTAATCGAAACTCCATTACGTGTTGAAATAATCAAATTATCAAACTCATTTTCAGTATAAATTCTACCAATTGTTCTTACGGTCATTTCCGAAATATCATTTTCAATTTTACCGGAAGGAAGTTCAATATTTTGTGCATTTAAAGCGTTTGCAATGTCTGATGGAGTTAAGTTATATGCTTGCATTTTCATTGGATCTAAAATAAGCCTCATTGCATATTTTCTTTCACCCCAAATATTAATTCGGCTCACTCCTGGTATTGTTTGCAGCCTTTCTTTGAAGACATTAATTGCATAATCAGTAAGATCTGTCAATTCTCTTTTTTCGCTTTTAAGTGCAACAGAAAAGATAGTTTGAGCATCTGCATCTGCTTTGGAAACAATTGGTGGTTCACAATCTGGAGGTAAATATCTTACTGTCTGAGAGACTTTATCACGAACATCATTTGCAGCAGTTTCCATATCAATTTCAAGTGAAAATTCTGCTGTAATCGAACTTCTACCATCAGAACTTGTTGAACGGAGTATTTTCAATCCTTCAACCTGATTGATATTTTCTTCCAAAACTTCGGTAATTTGTGACTCGATAATATCAGCATTTGCTCCGGGATAATTAGTACGAACATTTATTACAGCGGGGTCAACACTGGGATATTCTCTCACGGCTAACCTGGAAAAACCCACAACACCAAAAAGAATTATCAAAATTGACAATACCATGGATAAAATAGGTCTTTTTATACTTATATCTGATAATGTCATTGTTACTTGTTAATTATTTGATTAATATTGACTGGTGTATTATTCCGTATATTCACTAAACCTGTTACTAATATTGTATCATTAAGGTCTAAACCTGAAAGAATCTGAACATTTTTTTTGTCTCTTTTTCCTATTTGCACCACTGTTTCCCGAGCGATTCCATTCTTAACAACAAATACAGTTTGTTCGCTTATATTCGGAACAATTGCTTGAGCTGGCACAAAAAGGCTTGATTTATTTTTCGATAAATTAATTTTAATTTCTACGAAATCTCCAGGAATAAACTTCCCTTTTGAATTATTCACTTCTGCTTTAAGTCTTATATTTCTTGTTGAAATATCAATACTTGGGTCAATTGCATATATTCTTGCTAAAACTGTATCATCTAATGATTTACTTATAACTTGTACATTTGAATTTACAGAAATTTCATTTACAAATTCTGCCGGAAGGGAGAATTCAACTTTAATTGGATTCAGGTTGACTAATTTTGTAATCCGGTCACCAACTAATAAATAAGCACCGGGGCTTATTTCACGCAATCCTATTTTCCCGCTAAATGGCGCTTTAATATCTGAATAATCAATCTGGACTTTATACTGTTCAATTAGTGCTGTTTCGTTTGCAATATCAGTTTCTGATTTTTCCAATTCCTCAAGGCTAATCCCTTTGATCTTATACAGTTCTTTTTTTCTTTCGTATTCTTTCTTTAGATTATTGACCTTTATTACGGAAAAGTTCATTTTACTTTGCAAGTCTCTGGTGTCTATTTGGATTAACAATTGTCCTTTGGAAATATTTTTTCCTTCAATAAAGTTAATTTTTTGAACAATACCATTGACAGGTGACTTAAGTTCAACTTCTTCGTTTGCTTTTAAAGTCCCGACAGTATTAATATAGTTGGAAAAATCTTCTTTGCTTACCACAAAACAATCTACTGTGATTGTTTTTTCAGCATTTTTTCGAGAAGGATTTTGCTCTTTACTTGAACAGGAAATAAGCAAAGTAAGGAGTACAAGGAATAATGATTGTTTATGCATATGTCTTTATGTTTTTTCTTAAATTTATTATTAATCGCAAAATAATGACAATTAATCAATTTCAAAAATAGTAAAATCTTATGAATTTTGTATCATTATTAGAAATCATATCTATTTTTTCTTATTTTTGTTTTTTTAAAATTTGCAACAAATGAAAGTTTCAACAGTTCAATTCAAACCAATTTTATTTGATAAAGAAAAGAATATCGATACAATCAGAACTTACATCGTAAACGATACTTCTGATTTAATTATTTTTCCGGAATTAGCAACCTCGGGCTATTATTATACTTCGAAAGAAGAATTATATAATTATGCTGAACCTTTCGAGGGGGAAACAGTTTCTGAATTCCAAAATCTTGCAGCTTCGTTGAATAAAATAATAATATTTGGTTTTCCTGAAAATGCAGATGGAAAATTCTATAATTCTGCAGCAATATTATTCCCTGATGATGCATATTCAACGGTGTATCGAAAAACTCATTTGTTTTACAAAGAAAATCAAATTTTCACTCCTGGTAATACGGGATTTTTCAATATAAAATATCCTGATTTCGATTTGAATTTAGGGACTATGATTTGTTATGATTGGAGATTTCCGGAGGCAGCACGAAGTTTGGCATTGCAGGGTGCAGACTTGATTGTTGCACCTTCAAATTTAATAACAAAAATCTGGAAAACGTCAATGCCTTCAAGAGCCATGGATAATCATGTTTATTTGATTGTTGCAAATCGTATTGGTGATGAAATCAGAGAAGAATCACTTCAATTCAACGGACAGTCAGTGATATACGATTATTATGGTAATGAAATAATTTCGGCTAATAAAACAGAAGAAATTAAACTTACTGCAGAAATCAATCCTGCGGAAGCAAGAAATAAGCGAATTAATGATATCAATGATTTATTCATTGACAGAAAAAAACAATTTTATATAAGTTAAGTAAAAATCGAGAAAAAAATATGTTCACAACAATTAAAAATATTCATTTCATAGGTATTGGCGGAATTGGGATGAGTGGTATTGCTGAGATCTTGCTTAATCAGGGGTTTAATGTTTCTGGTTCAGATTTGGCAGAAAATGAAAATACACTTTATTTGGAAAATATTGGAGCTAAGGTCTTTTACGGACATAATCCCGAAAATGTCCATAATGCAGAAGTAGTAGTATATTCCAGTGCAGTAAAGATAGATAAAAATCCCGAAACTCTCGAAGCAAAAAACTTAGGAATTCCCCTAATCCGTAGAGCAGAAATGCTTGCAGAAGTTACTCGATTAAATTATTGTATCGCTATTTCTGGAACACATGGAAAAACTTCAACAACATCAATGATAGGTCTTATTTTAATTAAAGCCAATATTGACCCGACTGTAATTGTTGGAGGCAGACTGAAAGATTTTGGCGGTACAAATGCTAGGTTGGGAAAAGGAGAATGGACTGTCGTGGAAGCAGATGAATACGACCGTTCATTTCTTCAACTTTTACCTACAATTGCAGTTGTGAATAATATTGAAGCTGAACATTTAGATATTTATAAAGATATTGATGATTTGCTTGATACTTTCACGAAATTTACTGAAAAAGTTCCGTTTTATGGCTTTGTTGCTTTAGGAACAGATGACAATGGAGTAAAAGAAATTTTGCCAAGACTCAACAAGAAAATAGTTACTTATGGTCTTTCAAGAAATAATGATTTTTTTGCCAAAAACATTACTGCGAAAAATAATACTTCAGAATTTGATTTATACGAAAATGGAGATTTTCAACAAAGAATTAAATTAAAAGTTCCGGGTGAACATAATATTAAAAATGCACTTGCTTCAATTACTGTTGCCAGAAAAATGGGAATTGACTACGAAACAATTTGCAGTGCTTTACAGGAATTCACCGGAGTTTACAGACGTTTCGATATTAAAGGAGAAGCACGAGGAATAATCGTGGTCGATGATTACGCCCACCATCCTTCAGAAATCAAAGCCACATTGGAAGGAGCACGAAAAGGCTGGGACAGAAGAATTGTCGCTGTTTTCCAACCTCATACGTATACTCGTACTCTGAGTTTTTACAAAGAATTTGCTCAATCGTTTGATGAAGCTGATATCTTAATTGTTACTGATATTTATCCTGCAAGAGAATTACCTATTGAAGGTGTAACAGGTGAATTGATTGCGAATCAAGCACAAAAATATGGACATCGAAACGTTATTTTTATTCAGAATTTCGATGAAATCCAACCAAAATTAATTGAAATTTTACTTAAAAATGATTTATTAATTACAATTGGTGCGGGTAGCATATATAGAATTGCAGATCAGATTTTCGAACATTTAAGTAATAAAGAATAAATATATTCGACTTTACAATGTAATTTAATGAAATTCTTAAATCTTTTGATTTAAGTAGTTTTTTTGTTTCAAATTTGTACTATTCAGGAATTATGAAATTCAATAAAATAATCTTAACATTAGCAGCAATACTTATTTCTTCAAATCTTTTTGCAGAAATGAATCTTTCCAAAATTAATGAATTACCAATCATCTCAATAGGTAAAGAAAAAGTAACTTACGAACAGTTAGAAAAGGCATATCAGAAAAACATATCAAAGCAAAAAGAAAATCTTTTTTTGTTGGAAAAGGATAGTTTGTTAGATTTTGTGAATTTATACTCAAACTACCGACTCAAAGTTCAGGATGCTTTAGCAAGAGGCTTGGATAAAGATAGTGCAATTAGGGCTGAAAGTTTGCAAAATAGAAAAATTCTGGCTGAATCATTCCTTTTTGAAAAAGAGCTTTCTGAACCAAATATCAATCAAATGGCTGAACGCAGAAAAATTGAGTATAAAATTGCTGTAATTTTCACTACTTTCCCACAGGTTCCAGTTCGTGACACATCTGTTGCCTTCAAAAAGATTAATGATGCTATGGCCAAACTAAAAGCTGGCGAAAACTTTGCAAATGTTGCTCGCAATTATTGTGACGATGAAAATCTTGCCAAAAAAGGCGGTGTTGTTGACCAATGGATTACTTCAGGCAAAATTTCTCGTGAAATTGAAGATGCAATTTACACCTTAAATCCCGGAGAATTTCATCCTTCAATCATTGTAACTGCTTATGGATATTTCATTGTTAAAGCACTTGAAAGAGCAGACAGAATGAATGTTTTGGCTGGTCATATATTATACAAACAGTACATTAGACCTGAAGATTCATTAAATATTGGTGATTTAGTATATCCAGCTTTAAAACGAATTCGCAATGGTGAATCATTTGAAGAAATTGCTAAGAAAGAATCTAGTGATCAATATACAGGTGAAAATGGCGGTAAATTTGCAGAGTATTATTCACGTTCAACCGGTTTTGAAAAAAATAAGAGTATGTTAGAACCAAACTTTGTTGAAACTTTATTTGAATTAAAAGATGGTGAAGTATCTGAAGTATTAACTACTGAATTAGGTAATCACATAATTAAACGCTTTGACACAAAACCAGTTAATATGGAAGAGGAAAAAGATGATGTTAGAAAAATATACAGAAAACAATATTTTGAACATGATAAAATAAAATTCCTTGATAAAACAGCAGATGAAATGCGATTTAGTATCAATAATTTGAATTTGATCGAACTTGTTTCTTCAATGGATACTACAATGAATAATATTTCAAAAACTTGGGCAGATTCAATTCCAGCAGATGTAAAACAAAAGAATTTGTTTACAATCGCATCTAAATCATACAGTGTGAATGATTTCATCAGCGAAATGTTTACTAATCCAAAATTGAAGGGTTTTGCCACAAATAATCAAGGCATAACAAATGCAATCAAAAAATTTATAGAACCACAAGTAATTGAATTTGCAACTCATAATTTAGAAAACAAATATCCTGATTTTAAACAATTATTGTCAGAATTCAATGATGGGATATTACTCTTCAAAGTAGAAACAATGGAAGTATGGGACAAACTTAAATTTGATTCCGTTGCTGCTGAAAAATATTATAATACAAATAAAGCAAATTTTAAAACTGAACCTAAATTCGATGTTGATGAAATTTATGTTTTGTCTGACTCATTAGCCCAAGAAATATATAAAAAAGTATTGAACGGAGAAAATTTTGATACTTTAGCTACACAATTTACACAAAGAACAGGTTACCGTGAAAAAGCCGGTAAATGGGGAGTTGTTTCAGGTGAGACTAATAAACTCGGTAAAATTGTATTAGCAATGAAAGTTGAAGATCCTATAGTATTAGCTCCTCAGAAACTTGAAAATGGATTTACAATTATAAAAGTAAATAAATATTTTCCTCCTAGGCAAAAAACATTTGAAGAAGCTATCCCTGACTTTGCTTCTAGATTGCAGGAACAAACTCAGAAAAAATTACTAAATGAATGGTTGGAAAATTTACGGAAAAAATATCCGGTTAAAGTTGATTCAAAAAATGTTGAAAAAGTTATCAAATTTGGTAAAGAAAAAAGATAGTATAAAATGAAAAAAATAATATTTGTTTCTGTTCTGATTGTCATAAGTGCATATTTCTCAACTTACTCCCAGTTGAAAAAAGGAGATATAATTGACAGAATAGTTGCTATTGTTGGTGATGAAGCAATTACCGAGAGCGACATTAAAGGAAGAATTGTGTTTATGATGCAGCAAAATCCTAATTTAAAATTAGATGATCCGGTTATTTTCAAGAATATACTAAATACAGCAATTGATGAAAAACTTATTATAGCAAAGGCTAAGGAAGATTCAATTGAAGTTAGTGATGATGAAGTAGAACAAAGATGGAAATTATTTTTGGATCAAAGTATAATGCAATTGGGTTCCGAACAACGTGTGGAAGCAGTTTATGGTATGTCAATTCCAAAAATGAAAAATGAGTTTATGGATGAAATTCGCAACAAAATTCTTTCACAAAAAATCATGGATCAAGAATTTTCCAGATTAGATGTATCAAATAAAGAAGTTGAGGAATTTTACAATAAATTTGTTGATTCATTGCCCGAAGTACCTGAATCATACTCACTTTACCGCATTGTTAAAAACGTAAATATGAAGTCAAAAGCAAAGGAAGAAATTTACAATCAAAGTATGAAAGTCAGAGATTCGATTCTAAAATTCAATACTTTTGATGAAATGGCTGCAAAATACAGTAATGATAATGCAACCGCTGGTGATGGTGGCGATTTGGGATGGATACAAAAAGGTAAATTCTTACCAGAACTGGAAAAAGTTGGTTTTAATATGGTTGTTGGCGAAGTGTCTCTGCCTACTGAAACTCCACTTGGTTACCACATTATGAAATTGCTTGATAAAAGAAAAGAAGAAATCAAAATTGCACATATTTTGTTCAAATTTGGGCAAAATGATAATGATAAAGAGAGAATAAAGTCCATTCTTGATTCACTAAAAGAAAATATCAACTCACTGGACATATTCAAACAAGCTGCTAAAGAGGTGTCTGATGATAATGATACCAGGGGCTTTGGAGGTGCAATAGGTAATACTCCACTTGAAAATTTAAGTTATCAAGTTGCCGAGGCAGTTAAAAATATGAAAGATGGTGAAATATCTGCCCCGATTACATTTTCTTCTGAAGTTAATGATTTTTCATATCAAATTATATATAGAGAAAAGGTAATTCCAAAGCATAAAGCAAATTTACAGGATGATTATAACTTGATTAAACAAAATGCTATTCAACACAGAAAGGTTGAAAAATATGCTGAATGGATCAGAGAATTACGAGCTACAATGTATTGGGAAGTAATTAAAAATTAATTATTTTGTTTTACAAATGTGAATCGTATATTGATATATTGCATTAATAAGGATTCCGATGAATTAAAGGGGGTAAAAGTTTGCCCCCTTTTTAGTTCAGTAAAAAGAAAGGAAACTGCTGCCTGATAAAGAAATTTATAAAGATAATAATCCGATCCTATTGCATCAAATAAATCCTGATCAAAATAATCAAAACAGTGCCTTGCTCCATTTTCCAGTATATAAGAACCGAACCATTTACTAAATTTCCATTCAGGGAAAATTAGATTTCTTTGATATTGAACATCAAGACTGAAATTTGATGTAACAGGAATAATAATCGCTGCTGAATAATCACTCCCGAATCTGTATTTTTCATCAAACCTTTGTATGACAGGGTCGATAATATTTTTTTTGAAAAAATATTCAAAATCGATCCTATTCCATACTAATGAGTTTTGATTTTGAAATTCTATTGCATAATTCTCGAATAACCTTATTCCAATTCCTTTTGTTGTGGAAAGTCCGAATTTCCATGAATCAATAGTCTGGCCGTTAAATTCCCAATTATCCGGTTTAAAATGAGAACTGCTATTTCCGAAAAAGACTCTTTCACCATTTTGTAAATAATAGTTTTTCAACTTTAAAGTATTGTCATATCTTTTAAAACCATATTCAATCCAAAGATTGAAAATTGGCGCAAATGTCTGTTGGTCTTTAATGTACAAATTTTTAGTTAGGAAGTTATCCGAACATTTACCTATTCCTGTATAAAATGCTAAAAGGTAATTATTTTCAAGCCTTTCCCCTTCCAGACTTTGTAAATATGAAAATAAATCTTTTTCCCAATTTGCCTTAACGTTTATTGCTGAAAAAAATATTACCATTAATAAAAACAGTAAAAAAAATCTAGTTTTTCTTAAGAATGTAAAATCCATTGATCAAACTTCGAAATTATGTGAATAATTTTTCAATGATCTACCAGTTGGACAATCAGTATTCAGGATTTCCTTTGGAGATCCTGTAAATAATAATTCACCCCCCTTCACGCCAGCTTCAGGACCTAATTCAATTATCCAGTCAGCATTTTTAATAATTTCCAAATTATGTTCAACTATAATTACAGAATTCCCTTCTTGAACCAAACGCTCAAATGATTTTATTAATTTAGAAATATCATCTAAATGCAATCCTGTGGTTGGTTCATCGAATATATAAAGATTATTTGTATTATTTTTAGTATCCAAAAATTCAGCAATTTTCAATCTTTGGGCTTCACCACCAGAAAGTACAGTACTTGGTTGCCCTAACCGTAAATACCCCAAACCAACTTCACGTAAAACATTGAGTCGCCTTGTTACAATAGAATAATCCTCAAAGAAGACGTATGCTTCGTCCACAGTCATATTTAATACATCGACAATTGATTTATTATTAAATGTAAAATGTAAAGTATCAGGTTTATATCTTGTGCCATTACAAGCTTCACATTTCAGGCGAACATCTGCAAGAAACTGCATATCAACTGTAACATAACCTTCTCCATCACATTGTTCGCAGCGTCCACCTGTAACATTGAATGAGAAATATCCGGGCTTGAGACCAAACTGTTTTGACAATTGAGTAGAGGCAAATAAATCCCTTATAGCATCAAATGTTTTAGTATATGTTGCAGGAGTTGAGCGTGAAGAACGACCTATTGGTGATTGATCAACAATTTCGATATTTTCTATTGATTCAAATCCAGTTATTTTTTCAAACTTACTGTTTTTACCATCTGGTTCTCCTCTCAACTTTTTAATACCCGAATATAGTATATCAAATACTAGTGTGCTCTTTCCTGAACCTGAAACACCTGTAACAACAGTAATACAATTCAATGGGAATTCAATAAGGTTCATTTTTAAGTTATTTTCTCTTGGATTATACACACAAATTTTAGACCTGCCAGGCTTATGAGGATGCTTAACTTCAACTTGTTTACGCAAATTAATATATTCACTGGTAATTGAATTTTCACAGTGAATTAATTCTTCTTTACTTCCTGCAAAAACTATCTCACCACCAAATTCTCCTGATTTAGGACCTATTTCCAGAATTTTATCTGCTGAATTAATTATATCCAAATCATGTTCTACAACCAAAATAGTATTACCAATATCACGCATTTTCTTTAGAATATCAATTAATTTCTGAGTATCCTGTGGATGCAGACCAATACTTGGTTCATCTAAAACAAAGAGTGTTCCAACAAGTGAAGTCCCGAGAGCAGTAGCAAGACTAATCCTTTGTAATTCTCCACCAGACAGGGTTTGAGTGAGTCTGGTTAACGAAAGGTAACCCAATCCAATTTGTACCAGCAGCGAAAGTCGTCTGGTAATTTCTTCTACTACTTGTTTTGCAATTTTTTGTTCATAACTTGTGAGTTTCAATTTCATAAAGAATTTCAATACTTCATCTATTGGCATTACTATCAATTTCGGCAGATTAGTTTTATGAATAAAAACTTGTCGGGCAGAAGTTCTTAACCTAGAAGAACCACATTCCTTGCAAGCAGTATATCCCCTATACCTATTAGCTAATATTCTATATTGAATTTTTGCTGAACTTCTGTCCACGAAATCAGTAAATAAATTAAATCCTTTTATTCTTCCTTTTCCTTCCCAAATTATTTTTTTTTCTTCATCTGAGTACATCAAATATGGCAAATCAACAGACAATCCCATCTTCTTTACATTTCTGACTAATTCAATCTGATAATTTATCATAGCATCTGTTCGAAGAGGCTGAAAGGCACCATCATTAATCGATTTCGACTTGTCAGGAACAACTAAATCTTCATCCCAACCAATTGTCCTGCCGAATCCCTGACAATGAGGACAAGCTCCTAAAGGCGAATTGAAACTGAACAACTGAGGAGATGGTTCCTGATAAACAATTGCGCAATCTGAACATTCATAAACGAAACTGAATTTATAATTCTTATTATTCTCCAAATCTCTGACAATTACCCTTCCATCACCCATTCCAAATGCAGTTTCAACAGAATCAGTTGCTCTGGAAATAAAGTCTTCATCACCTTTTTTGACTATCAATCTATCAGAAAGAATATATAATTCTTCATTAAGTAAATTGCTTTGTATGTCCTGTGTTTCAAAGTCAATAATCTCATTTGAATCCATTTTTACTGCTCGGAAAAAACCCAATTCTCTCAATCTTTGTAATTCATTTTTAAGACTTTTAGTTTGTGGTGATACTGGAAATAAAATATATACCTTAGTTCCATCACCCAATGAAATAAGTTTATTTACAATATCCTGCGGAGAATTCTTATCTACTTTTTTACCGCAATTATAACAAATTGTCTCTCCGATTCTAGCATATAATATTCTTAAATAATCATAAATTTCAGTAGTAGTACCTACAGTAGAACGAGGATTTCTTGTTGGAGATTTTTGCTGAATTGCAACAGCAGGTGGTAATCCGGAAATGTATTCCACATCAGGTTTATCCATTCTTTCCAAAAATTGCCTTGTATAAGCAGAAAGTGATTCTACAAAGCGTCTTTGCCCTTCAGCATAAATTGTGTCAAATGCCAAAGAAGATTTACCAGAACCACTTAAACCAGTAATTACCGTTATTTTGTTTCTTGGAATTTCTACAGAAATATTCTTTAAATTATTTTGTTTGGCATTAATTACTTGAATGGATTTATTATTCGTACTTTTTATACCTGTTTCTTTGTATATTTGATTTTTCATTCTTAAATTGAAAATATTGATTTAAGTAAATAATTATTGATAAACTTTTTTTAATTTAGCAAAATCATAAATACGTAAATTAATTATTGTAACATAAAGAATGGTAATATTATGAAAGAATTATTTTCATCAGAAGAATGGAGCTCATTACTAGAAGTTCCTTATTTAGTTTTTACATATATTGCCGGTATTGATGGAAATACTGACAAAAAAGAAATAGATGCCTTTAATCAATTTTGTAAAGCCAGGAATAGATTTAATTCTAAATTATTAAAAGAAATATTACCTGATAATCCTTCTGAATATTTGAAGTATCATCAAAGTACGGATATTTCAAAAAACACTATCAAGGAAAAATTACGAAATGTAGATTTATTGCTCGATTTAAAAGCAGATCGTTCCGATTCAGTTTCTTTTAAACATCACCTTATTGCAATGGGGAGATTTGTTGCTGATTCCTCCGGTAAAATGTTTTCTCCTAAAATGAGTGATGAAGAAGAAGATGCTATCCATCAAATTGGCAAATTCATAGACATTGATGCATATAAGCTTTTCAAAACAACGATGGTCGATGAAATTTTAAAACATATTGAATAACTAAATTTGTGGAATATCCAAAATTATTTACAGAAATTCGAACAATAACTAAAGAACAGCTCTTAAAAGATATTTCTGCTGGTGTTCTTGTTGGAATTGTTGCATTACCTTTAGCAATAGCTTTTGGAATTGCATCAGGCGTTTCTCCCGAAAAAGGTATCATTACTGCAATTATTGCAGGATTTATAATTTCTGCTTTCGGTGGAAGTAAAGTTCAGATAGGCGGTCCAACCGGAGCTTTCATAATTATCGTATATGGTATTCTTCAGGAATACGGTATGGATGGATTGTTGATTGCTACGATTATTGCCGGTATTATTCTCATTTTGATGGGTATTGCCAAACTTGGTTCGGTTATCAAGTTTATACCTTATCCGGTGATTGTAGGTTTTACAAGCGGCATTGCTTTAATTATTTTTACAACTCAAATCAAAGATTTGTTTGGATTACAAATTTCACAAGTTCCTACAGAATTTCATTTGAAATGGTATGCCTATTTAAATGCACTCAATACCATTAATTTAGACTCTTTATTTATTAGTGCAATCGCACTCATTATAATTATTCTGTGGCCAAAAAAATTCAAAGTACCTGGAACGCTCATTGCGATTCTAATCACGACACTTATAGTACGTTATTTTCATTTCAATGTTAATACAATTGGCAGCATATTTGGAGAATTGCCGTCAAATTTACCTGCTCCGAAACTAATAGAATTCAACTTATCTACAATAAGACATCTTTTTGTCCCTGCAAGTACAATAGCCATACTAGCTGCAATAGAGTCACTTTTATCTGCAGTCGTGGCTGATGGTATGATTGGATCTAAACATCGTAGTAATATGGAACTCATTGCTCAAGGAGCAGCAAACATAATAACTCCACTTTTTGGCGGCATTCCAGCCACAGGAGCAATCGCAAGAACTGCCACGAATATTAAAAATGGCGGCAGAACTCCAATAGCAGGCATTGTACATGCTCTAACATTACTTTTAATTTTACTCTTTTTCGGTAAATTTGCTACACTAATTCCAATGCCAACATTAGCTGCTGTTTTGGTTGTTGTATCCTATCATATGAGTGAGTGGAGGGCATTTAAATCATTATTAAAAACTCCTAAAAGTGATGTGATTATCTTAATCTCAACTTTCATTCTTACTATTTTCTTCGACCTTACAATTGCAATACAAGTAGGAATGCTACTTGCAATGGTATTATTTATGAGGAGAATGGCAGAGGTAACTAATGTCGGATTTATTAAAAATCAGTTAAATGATTACTCTGACACAAAACCTGATCCAAATGCAATTCAAAACAGAAAAATTCCTGAAGGAGTTGAAGTATTCGAAATTAATGGCCCTTTCTTCTTTGGTGCTACTTCTAAATTTCAGGATGAATTAAGATTATTCAATACATCACCTAAAATTATAATTCTCAGAATGAGAAATGTTCCAGCAATTGATGCAACCGGTTTGAATACTATCAGAGAATTTCATTCAAATATGACTAAAAAGAATATTAGGATAATACTATCCGGTGTTCATTCTCAACCAATTATTGCAATGACACAAGCTGGATTGATTGATTTAATTGGAGAAGAGTATATTTTTGGAAATATTGACGATGCTTTGGACAAAACAAGAGAATTACTTGACATCCCGGTCCAAGGGCGGCCTGATGACTTTGTAGCAACTGTTGCTCGAGAAAAAAAATAACTATTTTTTTGCTTATTTCAAATTATTTATTTAATTTTACTTTTTTATTTAACTAAATAGTTAAATCATATACTTAAATTTGAAATGAACAAACTAACTGAAAGTGATTTTAATCAAACAGAGCAGAAAATAATCTATGCTGCACGTGAGATTTTTGCCCGGAAAGGCTTTTATGGAGCAAGAATGCACGAAATTTCAGAAAGAGCCGGTATCAATTCAGCCCTTTTACATTATTATTTTCGGAACAAGAAAAAATTGTTCGAAAAAGTATTTGAGCAATTAATAACAGAATTAATTGATAATCTTTTCAGTAATAATAGTGAACTAAAAGATTTAGATAAATTCATTTTTAAATTTTCTGAAAATTATATCGAATTTTTCCATAAAAATCAGAATATACCTCTTTTTGTAATTCAGGAATTTAGGGATAATCCGGAATGGATTTTTAATACTTTAAAGAAAACACAATTATCTGAAAGAACATTCTTCAAAGATATAGCAAAATTGAATGTTGGCAGTACTATATTTAAGCATGATTTTGAACCCTTTATAAATCTCGTCTCAATGTTGCTCTTCCCTATTATTGCACGTCCTTTAGTACAATTTTTACTCAATGTTAATGATGAAGATTATGATAAAATGATAGAATCCAGAAAACTATCAGTTCCACAATTTATATTGAATAATTTCAATCCTAAAAAGGTGTCAGATGAAAAGTAAATTAATTTTCTCAATTACTTTTTTGATTTTTCTAAGTTCCAATTATTTGTTATCGGAAATCATATCATTGCAGAAATGTCTGGATTCTTTTGATAATCAATCAACTTCATTAAAGAAAATTGAATTATATGAAAAAATTATGGACTTACAAAAGAAAAATCAAAGTGGAAACTTTTTACCTAAGCTGAACCTTGTTGGTCAGATTTCATATCAATCGGAAACATTTAAACTACCCTTTGATATTCCAACTATACCAATTAAGGAAATACCTAAAGACCAGTATTACACAGCGATTGAAATTGAACAAATTATCTTTGACGGATTTGCAATTACTCAAAACAAAAAATTAGAGGAAGAGAAACTAAAGTCTAATGTATTGTTAAGTCAAGTTGAAAATCACAAAATCAAAGAACAAATTGTTAAACTATATTTTTCAATACTTATTTTGGAAAAGCAAAAAGAAACTCTTTCACTTTTTATTGATGATTTGAATACAAAAAGAATGCAATTTGAATCATTATTCAATAATGGAGTAATTCTCAAAAGTGATTTGAATCAAATTGATGTGGAAATGTTAAAAAGGCGTGGTGATTTGTTAAAACTAAATATTGATATTACAAATCTAAAGAATACAATAATCATACTATCACAATTAAAAGTAGCAAATTTTGAACTTGCACTTCCTAGTGAAATTCCGATTCATCATCCAAAAGCTACTGACAGGCCCGAATATTCTTTGCTTACACAAAATCAAAATGTATTAAATGAGAATAAAAATCTAATCAATTCTGGATATTATCCTAAAATAATGGCATTTGGTAAATTAGGTTATGCAAGTCCGAATCCCAATAATTTTTTCAAGACTGACTTTTCTTCCTTTTATAATGTAGGGATTAGATTTCAATTCAATATCTTTGATTGGGGCACAAATTATAGAAAAAAAGAAATTCTGGAACAAAATCAAATGATGATGAAACAAGATATTGAAAATTTCGACAGAAATTTCAAAGTACAAATTGATGAAGAAAAGAATAATATTGAAAAATACCAGAATTTAGTAGATATGGATGAGAAAATCATTGAATTACAAACAGAAAATGAAAGGATAGCATGGTCACAGAAAATGAACGGTACTATCACAACAAATGAATACATAATTCAGAACAGCAATTTGCTGAAATCCAAAATTTCACTTGATTTAAATAAATTTATGAAATTAAATTCTGAATATAATCTGTTAATCAAATCAAATCAATTAAAATAAAAAATTACTGAGGCTAAATGAAAAATATATTTGTCATTATGGTAATGATTCTTTTCTTTCAAGCTTGTGACAGAAACGAGGATTCAGCGGACTGCTACGGGAATTTCGAGGCAACTGATATAATTATTTCAGCAGAAGGAAATGGTAAAATTCTTTCTTTAAATTGTGAGGAAGGCGATATTGTTAAGCAAAATCAAGTTCTGGGTTATATTGATACAGTCCAGTTAGTATTGCAAAAAGAGCAAATTGAGGCAAGCATTTATGCTATTACCTCCAAAGTGAGAGATGTGCAAGTCGAAGTTAATGTGCTGAATGAAAAGAGAAAAGCAATTTTAGTTGAAAAGGAAAGAGTAATAAAACTTTTCAAAGATGGTGCTGCTACATCCAAACAAATGGATGAAGTCAATTCCCAAATTGATATTTTAGATAAACAAATTGATGCTACACGCAAAGGACTCACTACAACTAATTCAGGAATATTAGCCGAAATAAAGCCCTTGCAAATTAGATTGAAACAAGTCGAAGATCAATTACAAAAATGCAAAATCACTGTTCCGATAAATGGAACAATACTTAACAAATTCGCTGAACAAGGTGAATTTACAGTTATTGGAAAACCACTTTTAAAAATTGCAAATTTAGATTATCTGATTTTGAAAGGATTTATTTCGGAAACACAATTAGCAGAAATTAAGATTGGACAAAAAGTAACAGTCAGATTTGATGACGGTAAAAATTCAACTAAAAATTTGATAGGGAAACTCATAAATATTGCTAATCAGGCAGAATTCACACCAAAAATTATTCAAACTAAAGATGAGAGAGTGAATTTAGTTTATGCCGTAAAAATCAAGGTTCAGAATGATGGCTCAATAAAAATTGGTATGCCTGCAGAAGCATATTTCAAAAGTGATAAGAAAAAATAATGAAAGCAATAATTGTTGAAAATATAGTCAAAACTTATCAAAAAGTTTTAGCTGTCAATAATGTCAGTTTTGAAGTCGAATACGGAGAAATCTTTGGATTAATAGGTCCTGACGGAGCAGGTAAGACATCAATAATGCGAATATTGACTACTTTGATTTTACCAGATTCAGGAGCTTTTCAGGTAGATAATTTTGACGGTTTTAAGCAATTTAAAGAGATACGTAAATCGATTGGATATATGCCGGGAAGATTTTCATTATATCCTGATTTGACGGTACGTGAAAATATTAATCTGTTTGCATCAATTTTCAATACTTCTATTGCCGAAAATTATCATCTTGTGAAGGATATATATTCTCAATTGGAACCTTTTGAAAATCGTCCTGCAGGTAAATTGTCGGGAGGTATGAAGCAAAAACTTGCACTTTCTTGCGCACTTATTCATAAACCAAATATACTTTTCCTGGATGAACCTACAACTGGTGTGGATGCACTTTCACGTGTTGAATTTTGGGATATGTTAAAAAAACTGAAATATGATGGTATGGCAATTTTAGTATCAACTCCTTATATGGACGAAGTATCAAAATGTGACAGAATTGGCTTAATGCAGAACGGTAATATGTTAAAGATTGAAAGTCCCAAAAATATCGAAGAAGATTTTCGACGAAATTTATATGCTATTAAAACAGAGCAAACTTATTTAGTTTTGGAAACTCTTAAATCTTACAAATATACCGATACAGTTTTTGCCTTTGGTGAGAGTATTCATTACACAGACAAAAGAATTGAAGATGTTTCCGTTTCAATATTTGATTACCTTTATAAAAATCATTTAAATATTGAAATCAAACAAATTCGGGCAAATGTTGAAGATTGTTTTATGGACCTAATGAGAAATTCAAATGAGTAATTTCATAATTCAAACAAATAAACTCACAAAAAAATTCGGAAAATTTGTTGCTGCAAATGAATTAACTTTTGAAGTTAAAAAGGGGGAGATTTTTGGATTTCTCGGTGCAAATGGAGCAGGAAAAACAACTGCTATTCGTATGTTATGCGGACTTTCTAAACCTAGCAGCGGAAGTGCGACAGTGGCAGGTTTTGATATATATACTCAAACGGAAAGCATAAAGAAAAATATTGGATATATGAGCCAAAAATTTTCTTTATATAACGATTTAACCGTATTAGAAAACTTAGCATTTTTTGGAGGTATTTATGGACTCTCGAAGAATGTCGTTAAAGAGAAAAGTCAAGAATTAATCACAAAATTACAAATTGAAGAACATAAAGACAAATTAGTTGAATCCTTACCTCTTGGTTGGAAGCAGAAACTGGCTTTCCTAACTTCAGTTATTCATAATCCGAAAATCATTTTCTTGGATGAACCTACCGGAGGGGTTGACCCAATCACACGCAGGAAGTTTTGGGACTTGATATACGAAGCTTCGGAAAACGGAATTACTGTATTTATCACAACCCATTATATGGACGAATCTGAATATTGCAACAGAGTCTCAATAATGGTTGATGGTGAAATTGTCGAGTTGGATACACCACATAATTTAAAAGAAAAATATGACTGCAATAAAATGGATGATGTATTTGTGAAGATTGCCAGAAAATCTAAGAGGGTGGAATGAAAAGTTTCATTGCATTCATTATTAAGGAATATTACCACATTATCCGTGATAAAAGAAGTCTTCTCATTCTTTTAGGTATGCCGATTGTGCAAATAATACTTTTTGGATATGGAATTACAAATGAAATTAATGATGCAAATATCGCAATTTTGGATAATTCAAAAGATAATATAACCAAAGAAATTAGTAATAAACTTCTTTCTACAAAATACTTTAAATTAAAAAGATATTTGGATTCTGAAAGAGAAATAGAAAAATCTTTCAAATCCGGAGAAATAAAACAAGTGCTTGTTTTTGAACCTCACTTTGCTGAAAATTTACAAAAATTCGGTTCCGCTTCAATTCATTTAATTACTGATGGAACTGATCCTAATATTGGTAATACGATTATGAATTATACAAATTCAATTATATTGAATTATCAGAGTGAAATGAATGTAAATCTGGCAGGAATAATTAATGTATTACCAGAAGTTAAAATGAGGTATAATCCTGAACTAAAAGGTGTGTATCTATTTGTTCCGGGTCTTATTACGATTATTTTAAACTTGATTTCGGCAATGATGACTTCTATTTCCATTGCAAGAGAAAAAGAAATGGGAACGATGGAAGTACTGCTTGTTTCACCTATGAAACCAATTTTTGTAATTGTAGCGAAATTAATCCCCTATTCCTTAATATCTTTTTCAATCACAATTATCATTCTCATTTTGGGAGGAACTATTTTCAATGTTCCAATAACCGGTTCATTAGGATTCCTGCTTTTAGAATGTATTCTTTATCTTTTCCTTGGATTGTCTATGGGAATATTAATTTCAACTATTGCCCCTACTCAGCAAGTAGCTATGTTTATTTCAATGATTGGTTTGATGCTCCCGACAATTCTTCTTTCAGGTTTTATTATTCCCATTGAAAACATGCCCTATTGGTTACAGATTCTATCGAACATTATACCTGCAAAGTGGTTCATCATTATCATCAAAGATATTATGCTCAAAGGCTCTGGAATTACTTTTGTTTGGAAGGAAACATTAATCATTGTACTGATGATTACATTTTTACTTATTGTAAGTGCCAAAAAATACAAGATACGATTGCAATGAGAATTATCTGGATAATATTACAAAAAGAATTCAAGCAGATTTTCAGAACAAAAATTATGCTTGGAATTATTTTTGTAATGCCATTAATTCAGCTTTTCATTTTGGCTAACGCTTTAACTTTCGACATTAAAGATATAAAAATTTCAATCATCAATAATGATAAATCACAAATGTCTAATCAACTTGTAAATAAGATAAATGCAAGTGAATTCTTTAAAATTGTAGATTATCCAAACACTACCAAGCAGGCGGAATTATTGATGGATGCCGGCAAAACAGATTTATACATTGTTATTCCAAATAATTTCGAAAAAGACTTATTTCGGGAACAAAGTGCAAAAATTCAAATCATCGTAAATTCAATAGATGGAACAAAAGCAGGAGTATCTTTTAATTATCTTTTAAGAATTCTAACACAATTTCAAATAGATCAATCTAGTAATCTTGGCAGAAAGATTACTCTGGGATTAACAGAATTACCAAAGATAATTGAAATTAAAACATCAAACTGGTTCAATATTAAGCAGGAATATAAAATATTTATGGTTCCAGGATTAGTTGGTTTACTACTTACTTTGATAGGTGGTTTCCTCACAGGCATTAATATCGTTCGAGAAAAAGAAATTGGTACAATAGAGCAAATCAATGTTTCTCCTATTAGAAAAATCCAATTCATCATTGGAAAATTGCTTCCATTCTGGATTTTGGGGATGTTTGAATTGTTCGTGGCAATGTCGATTGCAATTTGGGTATATGAGGTCCCATTTTTAGGTTCTCCATTTGTAATAATAGTTTTTGCCGGGATTTACCTGACTCTTGTAATGGGAATCGGCTTACTGATTTCAACAATTTCAGAAACCCAGCAGCAGGCAATGTTTGTCACTTGGTTTTTTATGGTAGTCTTTATTCTATTAAGCGGCTTTTTCTCACCTATTGAAAATATGCCTCCTATTATACAGAAAATCACTTTATTCAATCCACTGAGATACTTTATTGAGATGGTCAGACTCGTAATGCTGAAAGGTTCTGGATTTGCGGATATCAAGTTTCAATTGGAAATGACAATCGCTTATTCACTAATGATTAACTTCTTCGCAGTTATTATGTACAGAAAAACGAACTAATCACTATTTACTAAACATATTGTTTACTAAAATCTTTGTTTGTTGATTTAAAATTGCTTCAGAATATTGTTTGGGATTATTAAAATGGTATTCAAGCAAATGCCAAATTCCGCCAATAATAAATGAGACGGCATATTCGGGAATCATCAAAAGTTTGAATTCACCAGATTGTATTCCATCTTCGAAAATTTTTGCAAGCAATTCTTTTGTTTCATCAATCGTTTTCTTGAGTTTTTTATTCTTTGGGTCATTCCAAAAAATAAATTCTTGCAGTACTAATTGAGCAACTTCAGGAAATTTCAATGCTTTTTTTACAATGTTTGCAGCAGAATTAATAATTTTCTCATTTGCAGATAATTTGCTGTTATATGCTTTTTGGATTTGTGAATATACAATTTGCC
>MHAC01000034.1:28746-53496 GCA_001804565.1 Ignavibacteria bacterium GWF2_33_9
TACCTGATCTGGAAGTGATTTCGGTAATTTTTGCATTTCTGTATCCAACTTCAGCAAATACTTTTGAACTTTCCCGAAGTATTATTTGTTTTTTTATGTTTCTTTGAATTTTCATAATTTTGATAATTCAAAAATAAAAAAACCATCAACATAAATAATGCTGATGGTGAAAAAAAATTCTAAGATAATCTTACTTTATTTCTTTATGAACAGTAACACGTTTCAAAAAAGGATTGTACTTTTTAAGTTCAAGTCTTTCAGGTGTGTTCTGACGATTTTTGCTAGATGTATATCTGGATGGGGTTAATCCCAATCCTCTAGCTTCAGTACATTCTAATGTTATATTAATTCTTTGCTCTTTCTTTGCCATTTTAGCACACTTGTTTTTATAGAATTACAAAATTAAGAATTTTTCTTTAAATAACAAAATAAAGTATCGGTTATTTATAAGTAAAGTGGATCTAAGGAGAATCGAACTCCTGACCTCTTGAATGCCATTCAAGCGCTCTCCCAACTGAGCTATAGACCCATAAAAATATTTAAGAACAATGTCTTTAGCAAAAATTAAAATAGTTACGGTGAAAATATAAAGGAATTTGATGTTTGCGGGGCCGAAGAGACTCGAACTCTCGACCTCCTGCGTGACAGGCAGGCATTCTAACCAGCTGAACTACGACCCCGTTATTAAGAACATCATTTTTTTGAGAATTCAAAATTACGAAGAAAAAATATTCTGACAAAACATTTTTTTGAAAAAATAAAAAAAATTCCGTTTTTTTTTGGAAAAGAAAACGGAATTTTTGATTTTATGTAATTTGATGATTCTATAATTTACATAATTGATTGTACTCCGAAATGGTGTACTATTGTTGCTCCTAAATGACCAGTATTAATTAAACCTAAGATACAAATTCCTAAAAATACCAGGAATACAATTTGTAAAATCAAAGATAATGATGGTTTCACTTTATCTCTTAACAAGAAATATGTAAATGCTGTGTAGAAAATTGAATATACAATGAACAAATTACGTGTCATTAAAGCCAAAGCAACATGATCTTGCATAACAGCATTTAATTCAGGAGAATGATCCATAACCATTGTAATAGCTGCCTGTCCGGTAATTACAGCAACAATAGCCCCAATAGTACCAATCCAGGAAAGAATAGCTGCTGTTAGTGTGAAATTCTTAGCATTTTGTTTAAAAACAATTGCTAAAAGAATAAATAGAGGAACAATTACAAGGACCCCGATTGGAAGATGTACAACTAATGGGTGCATTCCTTCGAAAGGTGGAGGAGTAGGTAAAGAAAACATAAATTAATCCTTTTGTTAAGTTAAAAATAATGATTTCATTTTAAAAAATTACAACAAAACATACTTTATATTTTTCCCAATTTGTAATTTAATTAAAAAAAATGGATAACAGATAGAAAATATTAAAAAATTTTCGATTTAATTTTTTTTCAAAAAAATTCTAATTTTTTTTTGGTTATTACGTTTTACAAAAATTGTTAGTTTAGACTAATTTATTTTTTAATTTCTTAAAAAAGAAAATAAATTTTAATTCTTTTCAATAAAAAAACGGTTAATAATGAAAAAGTTTCTCTACTCATTGTTCATTTTTTTGAGCATAACAAATTTTCTTCATGCTGAAGACAAAAATCCTGAAGTAGGTATTGTTGAAAAATTAGGCAATCAAATACCTATGGATCTTACTTTTACAGCTGACGATGGTACCCAATTTCAGCTGAAAGATGTAATTGACAAGCCAACTGTTCTATCACTTGTCTTTTATCATTGCACAAGTATTTGCAGTCCTTTATTAGGTGGATTAGTGGATGTTGTCGAAAAAACTGACTTAGTTCCAGGAAAAGATTACCAACTTTTAACTATTGGATTTGATCACAAAGAGACATTTCATAATGCAAAATCATGGAAGGATCAACATTTAAAATTGCTTCAAAAGAAAATTCCTTCAAATTCTTGGATTTATACTGCAGGTGACAGCGTTTCAATTCGTAAGCTAACTGATGCAGTCGGTTTCTATTTCAAATCTGATGGCAAGGATGGGTATATTCACGGTGCATCAATATTGATATTAACACCAACGGGTAAGATATCTCATTATATATTCGGTACGGAATTCAATCCTGTAGATTTCAAAACTGCAATTTTAGCAGCACAGGAAGGAATAGAATTACCCACTATTGCAAAAGTATTGAAATTTTGCTTTTCTTATGATGTGAAAAGCAGAAGATATGTATTGAATATTACAACTGTGATTGGATTAATTATGCTGGTCTCAGCTGGAATATTTCTTGTAGTTTTAATTACTAAAAAAAGAAAAAAAACAACTTAGGAGAAATTTATGGGTAAAAGTGAATTTACTTTTTCACATGACAATTATTTAAACAACAATACCGGCAAAAGCAATCTGATGTCGTGGCTGACAACTACTGACCATAAACGCATCGGATTAATGTATCTATATGGAATGATTTTCTTTTTCGGTTTAGCAATGCTTATCGGAGTTGTAATGAAACTGGAGATGCTTACTCCGGGGAAAACATTGATAGATGCTCAAACCTATAATGCATTCTTTACTTTGCATGGGATGATTATGATTTTTCTCTTCATCATCCCCGGTATACCAGCTGTTTTAGGTAATTTTATAATGCCGATTCAGATTGGAGCAAAAGATGTCATATTCCCAAGATTAAATTTAATGTCTTGGTACTTTTATATTTTCGGTGGTATTTTTGCAATTGCATCACTCTTCTTATCGGGTGGACCAATCGATACAGGGTGGACTTTTTATGTACCTTATAGTATTAGAACAAATACCAATGTGATTCTCCCACTTTTAGGTGCATTTATTATTGGTTTTTCCGGAATTTTAACCGGAATAAACTTTGTTACAACTATACATAGACTACGAGCAAAAGGAATGACATTCTTCCGTTTGCCTCTTTTCGTTTGGGCAATTTATGCAACTGCATGGATTCAGATTATTGCAACTCCTGTTGTAGGTATTACAATTGTTCTTGTCATTGTTGAAAGGTTATTTTCAATTGGTATATTTGACCCTGCACTGGGTGGAGATCCATTACTCTTCCAGCATTTGTTCTGGATTTATTCTCACCCTGCTGTTTATATTATGATTTTACCTGCAATGGGTATTGTATCTGAAATTATTCCGACTTTTGCAAAAAGAACCATCTTTGGATATAAGATGATAGCATATTCTTCACTTGCTATTGCATTTATCGGGTATTTTGTTTGGGCACATCACATGTTTAATTCTGGAATTAGTGATTTGTCAAGAATGATATTTTCACTAATAACATTTCTTGTAGCAATTCCTAGTGGTATAAAAGTATTCAACTGGGTAGCTACTTTATATAAAGGTTCGATAGTCTTCAAAACTCCTCTTTTCTACGTAGCAATGTTTATTTTCCTTTTTTCAATTGGAGGATTAACAGGAATGATAACAAGTTCACTTGCAACAGATGTTCATATTTCCGATACCTATTTTCTTGTAGCTCATTTCCATTACACTATGTTTGGAGGAGTAGCAATAATAATGATAGCAGGGCTCCATTATTGGTTGCCGAAAATGTATGGGAGAATGTATAATGAGAAATTAGCAATGTGGTCTGGTGCAATTATCTTTGTCGGATTCAATTTAATGTATTTTACAATGTTTATTTTGGGATATCAGGGGATGCCAAGAAGATTTTGGAGTTATTTACCGCAATATCAGACTTTACACATTGTATCAGTTGTTGGAATGGTAATTTTTGTAATGGGAATGATTGTTATGGCATATAACCTTATTCGTGGTGCCAGAAAAGGACCTATTGCTCCTGCAAATCCATGGGGTGGTGTTACATTGGAATGGAGAATTCCCTCCCCTCCTCCAACATTAAATTTCGACAAAGATCCTGTTGTTACACGTGAAGTGTATGATTTTACAAATCCTGATGATTATGGTTTACCTAAAATTGAAGAAAGAGGCATAAATGAGTGATAACAATATGATTCAAGAGCAAGCAATACAAGAACATTCTCATTCACATGTGCATCGAGATGATATTGCTTCCAAAATGGGAATGTGGTTATTCCTTTTTACTGAAATTCTTTTATTTGGTGGACTCTTTCTCCTTTATTTAGCTTATAGATTTCAATATTCACAAGAGTTTTTTACTAGTGCAAAAAATTTGAATATAGTATTGGGAACTATCAATACTATTTTCCTCTTAACAAGTTCACTTACAATGGCACTTTCCATTGCTGCATTACAAAGAGGAAATAAAAAACTCTCAATTGCATTTATCATCTCTACTTTAGGCTTTGCACTTGGTTTTATGATAATCAAATATTTCGAATGGACTGCAAAGTTCGCTCATGGAATTATTCCAGGAGGTGAAACTCTCACAAGCAGACCTCATGGAGAAGTCATCTTTTACGGGATGTATTTTTCTATGACCGGTCTTCATGCAATTCACGTTATTGTTGGAGCAGTACTAATTCTCTTCATGTTGAGATTTGTTATTAAAGGAAAACTTAACAAAGATAATTATCAAAGGCTTGAAAATGCTGGGCTCTACTGGCACTTGGTGGATTTGATTTGGATTTTCTTATTTCCATTATTCTATTTATTACATTAAAATTGGAGTTTAATTTATGTCTTCAAATGAACATACTAATCATCAAATAAGTTATGGTACATACGTAATTGTATGGCTTACACTAATTGGATTGACAGTTCTTACTGTTGCAATTGCTGGTGTTAATTTTGGTGGTATTGCTCTTATACTGGCAATGGCGATTGCTGCAATCAAATCTACTTTTGTGATTTCTTATTTTATGCACATTAAATATGATCAAAAAATCTTTTTGGTTTTCATAATTACAGCATTAGGAAGTTTAGCAGCAATATTTTTTCTCACCACTTTTGATGTATTTTTTAGATAGAGAGGAAATATGGTAGCTAACACTTCAAATTACGCACAAAATGTTGACTTTGTAATGATTCTTATAGTCAGTATTTCAGTTGTTCTATTGCTTGGAATTACTTTTACGATGATTTATTTCTTGATAAAATATAATCATAAAAAAAATAAGAATGCTGCACAGATTAAATCAAATACATTACTTGAAGTCATCTGGATTGTTGTTCCGCTCATCATTGTTATGGTATTCTTTTACTATGGTTATGTTGTCTTTATGGAAGGAAGAAATATACCTAAAGGGGCCATGGAAATACAGGTTGAAGCAAGAATGTGGTCCTGGAAATTCACTTATCCAAATGGCAAAGTAACAGATACTTTGTTTGTTCCTCAAGGTAAAGATATTGTTTTCAAAATAACTTCAGTTGATGTTGTACATAGTTTCTATTTGCCGGCTTTCAGAGTAAAGGAAGATGCAGTATCCTATAAACCTACCAAAATGTTTATTCATCCTAAGGAGATAGGATCTTTTGATGTTGCATGTGCCGAATATTGCGGTATGAATCACTCATTAATGTACACAAAGATGTACGTAATTCCTTTCAAGGATTACGAGAAATGGTACAAAGATAAACTGACAACAGAAGAGGTTCTTAAACTTGTTGGTGAAGTTTCTCCAACAAATGAAATTGAAACAGGAAAATTTGATATTCTAGCTTCAAAAGGTTGTATGCAATGTCACTCACTTAACGGTGATAAGTTGATTGGACCTTCATTTACAGATTTATCTCAATCGAAAAGAAAGGTTAAAATTGATGGTAAAGAAGTTGAAGTAATAATTGATGAAGATTATATTTCAAAATCAATTACCAACCCTTCTGCAGCAATTACCCTTGGATACGAAAGAGTCCCAATGCCTGACCAAATGGGTCTTTTGAATGATGATGAGTTAAAACAAGTCGTAAAAATTTTAATGAATAACTTTGCTAAAAAACAATGAAAACAGTATTAAAACACTTATTTAAATTAATGAAAATCCGTATTGCGATCGCAACCGGGATTTCTGCAACAGTTGGATATTTTCTATCAACTAATGATGTTTCTCTTATATTTTTGGGTGTATTTTTCTCAGCATTTTTCCTTGCTGCCGGAGCTGCATCAGTAAATGAAATTCAGGAATGGAAATTTGATGCATTAATGAATAGAACAAAATCAAGACCAATACCGCAAAGTTTCTTTTCACCTAAAGAAGCAGCATTGTTTCCTATTTTATTTTTCATTATTGGATTTTCAATTATTGCAATGTTTATGATAAGTCCAATATCATTATTGATTGGCCTTTCTGCATTTATATTGTACAACGGATTTTACACTCCATTGAAAAGAGTAACTCCTTTTGCTACAATTCCGGGAGCATTGATTGGTATAATTCCACCAATTTTAGGATGGTCATTTGGAAGTACAAATTTCTTATCTCCGCAATTGTTTGCTCTACTTATCTTCTTGTTTGTTTGGCAAATTCCCCATTTTTATTTCTTACTTTTGATTTTTGAAGAAGACTACAGAAATGCAGGATTTCCTGTTCTAACTGATAAATTCAGTATAATTCAGATTTCGAGAATATCATTTTTATTTATAATTACACTTGTTTTTGTTTCTACAATGATAATAATGACAGATGTTAATTTCAACTTGCCAATTTTCATTTTATATATAGTTGCCGGAGGTGTTTTACTCTTTAGAGTTCGCAAAATGTTTACTATGGCAAATTCAGCCAAATTCTACCGAAATGCATTTATGCAGTTAAATATGTATGTAATGCTGGTGCTTATATTAATTTCAATAAATAAATTCTTAATTTAACGGAGATTTTAATGAACTTTTTTCACATAGAATCCCTCCCACACTCGCTTAGTACGATGAACTTACTAGTATTTCTTCTTTTTATTGCAAATACTTTATTCATTTCGTATTTGGCTTCTTTGATTGGAGGAACTTATCTTTCCAATTATTTTAGAAATTTATACCTTAAAAAGAAAAAAAATGAATATCTTGATTTTTCATTAAATATGTATGAAAAATTGAATAATAACATTTTAACTCCATTTGGGCTTGGTATTGCTCCACTCTTTAGTGTTGTTTTTATTTATATTCAATTTTCGGATAATCCGAATAATTCTATTATCACAAGTTTAATTTTGACCACTATTCTCTTCCCTATTGGATTGATTATTCATAAATTGGATTATAAAAAGCATTCAAAGTTCCTTGCACACAATCCATACTCCGCCTTCAAAGGAAATAGTGGATTATCTTATTTATCACTTTTTTTCTTTATAGTAGTTGCTTTGATTTTTACCGGTTCTGAAGTTTCTTTTTACCAAAATTTTGGAAAGGCCGGTTCTGCAAATATATTTAGCACCATTTTCTCTTTGAATGGCATCATTTCATTTGTATTGATACTTGCTATTTCTTATTTATTTGCAATTATTAATTTTTTGAAATTTGAATTTAAACCAAAAGAATCAGATAATGATGCTTACCACTTGACAAAAGATAAGAGTTCAGCATTATTTTTATATTTTGGTATAGGGGTGTTTGTTCTGTTTCTCGTAAGAAACTTTATGTTTAATAATGCAATAAAAAATGAACCATTTTGGTCTATTTTCTTGGTTGCTTTATTATCACTTATCGTATCAATTTACTATGTTAATGGTTCCAAAAACAATTTACAGAAATCAATGAAAGTACCTTATGCAGCTTTTCTTATTTTTATTCTTGGTTTTGGTGGCTCAGATGCAATGCTTTTCAGAAATGCTGCTGACCAAAATATTGCTGTAATATCAAAGAAATATGATAAAGAAATGGAAGAATTTCATATTACTCATGCTGCCGAAACAGAAGTGAAAGTTGACGCTGAAGGAATTTATTTCGATAAATGCATTTCTTGCCATGATATGGATAAGAAATTAGTAGGACCCGCATTTAAGGATGTTGTTCCAAAGTTTAAAGATAATCAGGAAGCCTTGAAAGATTTTCTATTAAATCCTACAAAAATTGATCCGAATTATCCCCCAATGCCTAATCAAGGTTTGAAACCAACGGAAGCTAAGGCTTTAGCTGAATATTTATTGAAACAAATAGTACAATAATATCATAAGTATTAATTCACAGATCCGAATAATTTAAATTTGTTGGGATTTTTCTTTTTGTTAAATAATAATTAAATTTTATGTTCGTTCATATTCCTAATTGGTAATACAAACAATAATAATTTGGAGAAAATAATGGAATTTTTAACAAAAGAAACTTTTTTATCGAAGGTTTTTAATTACGAACAAAATCAAGAATGGAATTACAATGGAGATTTACCTTGTATAATTGATTTTTATGCAGATTGGTGCCAACCCTGCAAAATGGTTGCTCCTGTTTTAGAAGAACTTTCAAAAGAATATGAAGGCAAGCTTCATGTTTATAAGATTGATACTGAAGACCAACAGGAGTTGGCTGCAGTTTTTGGAGTACGTTCAATACCTTCACTTCTTTTTGTTCCAAAGGAAGGTCAGCCTCAAATGGCAGTTGGAGCACTTCCAAAAGAAAGTTTTGTTAAAGCATTTGAAGATATTTTTGGAATAGCACCTAATAATTAATAATGACTACTACACAAAAAAATATATTAAAAATGATTATATTTGGGGCAATTGGTGCGATTGCCGGTTTTGCATACTATTATTTTATTGGATGTAAATCTGGTTCCTGTCCGCTTTCCTCAAATTGGAAAATCACTACATTATACGGGTTTGTGTCAGGAGTAATTGTTGGAATCCCCTCAAAGAAAAAAAATATCGAAAATAAATAAAAAATGTCTCTTTAACATAGACAAAAAAGTCATCCTCAAACGGGATGACTTTTTTTTTGACTGTAATATCTTATTTCAAAAATCTTCGTTTAACAAATTCAATTATAATCGGTAGCGCACTAATAATTATTATCGCCATTGCTACTAATCCGAAATTATTTTGAACAAAAGGTAAATTCCCAAAGAAATAACCCACATAAACGAAAAGTGCTACCCAAAAAATACCACCTACAATATTATACAAAATAAATTTCGAATAAGTCATTGCTCCCAATCCTGCGACAAAAGGTGCGAAAGTCCTGACAATTGGAACAAACCTTGCAATAATTATAGTTTTACCACCATACTTTTCAAAAAACTGATGAGTTTTTTCAAGATGTTCTCTCTTAAGGAATCTGTAATTTTTGGCAATCAATTTATGTCCAATACTACTGCCAATCCAGTAATTAACAGTATCACCAATAATTGCAGCAAATGAAAGCAAGAAGAACATAAAATGAGGATTCAATTTGCCTATAGCTGCAAATGAACCAGCAGCAAAAAGCAATGAATCACCCGGTAATAACGGAATTATCACTAATCCTGTTTCAGCAAAAATTATTAGAAAAAGAATTGCATAAGTCCAGGTTCCATAATTATTAATTATTTCGCCTAAATGTTTGTCTATATGTAATATGAAATCAATTACTAATTTAATATATTCCAATTTCGTATACCTGTAAAAAAATTAAGTTACAAAATTAACAAAATCATTTTTCTTATCGTTATATCATTGTTTTTTTGTATTTTTGGGAATAAAATGATTTCAATTGGGGGGAAATCTTGAAATTATTTAATTATTCTATTATTATATTACTTTTTTTTGTTAGTATTAAGTCTTATTGTAATGTAAATTACAATAATGATGAAACATTAATAAATGTTGATTCTGTTGATTTTTCCGAAATCTTCACAGAAATAACTGATGATTCAGGTGAAAATGAACACAAAGTTTCCTCAGTTAAAATTGATTCCCGTAAACAATTGCTCAATCATAAAGTTGACAGCATTCTAAACAGATATAATTTAAATTATACTAAATATAGTATTTCAGTATTTTCGATAAATTCAAATTCATATTATATCGAAAAAAATGCCGATGAATTTTTGAAGCCAGCTTCAGTTACAAAATTACTTACAACATATTCATTACTAAAATTATTACCTGATACAACTATCTTAAGGACTTACTTATACACAGAAGATTCAGATTTATCCGATGGAATAATAAATGGGAATCTGTTTGTTCGTGGAGTAGGAGATCCTACAATCGAATTGTCGGATTTAGACAATTTAACAGAAAAACTTATTAGCTTGGGTATTAAGAAAATTGAAGGTAAAATCATTGGTGACGGAAATTTATATGATAAAATTGGGAACAGATTTTATTATAGCGGTGATGCTGACGAAGTGGAACCTGTTGCTCCTATTTCAGCACTTTCATTAAATGATGATAAAATTACTGTATTTGTTAATACAAAAGTTAATGGAAATAATCCTAAAATTCAAATAACTCCAAATAGTAATCATTTCATTATCAATAACAATACTAAATTGCTTGCTTCAACAAAAAGAAGAAGTGGAAGACTTTATTCACATTCAAAATTGAACGATAATGGTACTCAAAGTGTATATTTAAGTGGTAAAATTTACAAGAATTCCTCATATGGTGTACAAGACTTTAATTTGAATCCTCCACTCTCTTTTGCATCATCCCTGAAACAACGATTAATTTCAAATGGGATTATTGTCTTAGGAACAATAGAAACCATTAAGACAAATGTTAAAATTGAATATAGTAAGTTAAATCCCGTTGCTGAAATCGGTACTCCTCTAATGGAAATAATTGACGATATGAATAAAAACAGCGTGAATTATGTTGCGGAAAATTTATACAATATGGTTGGTTCTCTGGCTCAAAAAGATTCAGTTACAACACTGTCTGCACGTAAATTAGAAGATAGTTTAATGAGGAATTTAGCTAAGAACAGCACACAATTAAAAAAAGAAATTGGTGAATTTAAAGTCTATGATGGTTCAGGACTTTCAAGACGCAATAAATTCAGTTCAAGAATGATTTGCGAGTTACTGCATGATGTTTCGGAAAGCAATTTTTTTAATAGTTTCATTAATTCATTATCAGTGTGTGGAACCGACGGGACACTATTGAAAAGAATGAAACAGACAAATGCACAAATGAATTTAAAAGCTAAGACCGGAACTCATAGAGACGTGAGTGGATTAGCAGGCTATGTGAACGATCTTGATGGAAATACTTATGCATTTTGTTTCTTCTTTAACGGTCCAAGCGTAGGGACTTACAAAATGATTGAAAATGAACTTGGACAAGTTATTGCAGACTTCACTGTAACGAGAAATGAAAAACAAGAAATTTCTAAGGATAACAATGAAAAATAGAAAAAAAAATATTATCGTATATATTTTTTTATTTTTCATTGCTCTTGTTATGATTTTCCCAATGTTTTGGATGTTTCTTTTATCGTTGAAATCTTTTCCCGAAAGGTTCACTAATATGTGGGAATTGTTACAGTCTTCAACAACAATTTCCAATTATTTCGACACATTGAAGTCAGATTCATTTGGAATATATTTTCTTAACTCATTATTTGTAGCTGCAGCAATTACTCTTGGGAACTTACTATTCAGCACGATGGTTGGATATGCACTTGCTCGTAAACAATTTCTTGGTAAAAGTTTAATTACAGCCTCCATATTGGGCGTACTGATTATTCCTGCGCATATTATTATGATACCTTTATACAGATTGATGGTAGAATTATCCTGGATAAATACCTTTTGGGCTTTAATTGTACCCTGGTTAATAACTCCTTTTGGAATCTTTTTGGTATGGCAATATTTGAAATCTGTTCCTGTTGAACTTGAAGAAGCAGCAAAAATAGATGGTGCAGGATTTTGGAAAATATTTTTCAAAATTATTATGCCGGTTTCGAAACCTGTACTAACAGTTCTGGCAATCTATACATTTTTAAGCAACTGGAACTCATTTCTTTTCCCATTTTTATTCACAAATGAATCAAATTACAGAACTTTACCAGTTGGATTGGCATTTTACCTGGGAAAACAATCAGTTGATTGGGGACATTTAATGGCTGGTGCTTCGATTTCAGCTATTCCTATTATCATTTTATTCATAATTTTCCAAAAACAAATCATCAAAGGTTTGGTTGCAGGTTCATTAAAAGACTAGGAAATATTAATTTATTTTCATATTTCACATTTTTTTTTACCCTTAATGTAATTTTTTGCCTTTTTTTGTGTTTTATATATTATAAATGAATACTTTCTCAAAATATACTGAAAAAGAACTCAGTTTTTTAATGAAATCTGAGGATAAAAAGATTGCAAAACAAGCATTCGATACAATATATAGTAAATATAGTGCAAAAATATATACTTATTGTGTTAGGTTTTTGAGAGATAAGCAATTAGCACAGGATGTCTTTCAGGATACATTTATCAGATTTTATGACATTGTAAAAAGCAAAGAAGGTATCGAAAAAATTGGTGGTTATATTCTGAAAATTGCAAGGAATCTCTGCATAAATGCAAAAAGAGATTCGAATTATAACAACCTTCAGTTAGATGAATCCATCATTGTCAATCCAAATACGGATATTGACCACAATGACAATCATCAACTTCTTCTGATGGCTATAAATAGACTCCCTGACACATTTAGAGAAATAATTATATTAAAAGAATATCTGAATTATACATATGATGAAATTGCTGAAAGTATGGAAATAAATAGAAATTCTGTTGGCGTTACTTTGCATAGGGCAAAGTCAAAACTTAAAGAAATTTTAGAACCATACATTAATGAAATTTCAATCAATGAGGATGAATATTATGAATTACGAAAATAAAATGAAATATTCCGAAAAAATTACTGAATTTATTGATGGTGAACTTTCTCAGGAAGAAACAAAAGAACTGTTCAACCATGTAGCCGAAAATCCCCAGTTGCAGAAGGAATTGCGAAATGCTATGAAATTAAAAAACATGTTTCATCAGGATTTACTTGTACCACCTCCTTTAGCAAAAACTCATATTTACGGCAAATTAAATTTGCAAAAATCTGCAGTCATTTTATCATTTTTGGCAACATTTTTACTGCAGATTCGCAGAGCTGTTATGACACCTGTGTTCGGTTCCGCCTTACTTGCAATCAGTTTATTCACTCTTGGCTTGTTTATTACTGATAAAAATGATAATTCACAGCAAAAAGTTGATCCTGTTTCAGTAAAAAGTCAAAATGAACAAATTTTATCTCAGGCAGGTACAACTTCGAATTTCGATTTGCCAATTGTAACTTCAGAACCGGTTGAACAATCTAATTCTACTACTGTAATTCATAATAATGCAAACAGAAATTCTCGCAATAATTCTTCTATTGTACATACAGATAATTTGCAATCGGCAAATAATGTTCAGACGATAGTGAATATCCAATCTAAAAGCAAAATTCCTGTATTCACGCCATGGAACTACAATCCGATAATTTCAAGTCCAATGAATAATAATGACTATTCCTTGAATAATATTTCAGTTAACAGGAGATTTCAAAATGTTCCTTATGATATTTCAAGCATTCTTGAGAATTTGAGTATATCTATTAATAAAACAATGAATAGTTCATCTGTTAATATTGGTATGGAACCCTTAAGCAATCCTTTGCTGAACAATTATTCCATTGCAGTTTCATACATGATCGATAAACACAATACACTTTCCGGGGAGTTAGGGCAAGAAAACTTTAGTCAGAAATACAATGGATACTTAAACAATAAATATGCAGAAATTGCTCAGGTTTATACTGCTCAATGGTATGGAATTTCCTATCAATACAATTTTAACAATATTGATTTATTAAACGGTATTTACCCTTATACTAAGATTTTGATTGGTGGCACAAATATTGGACCATATTTGAAAACATCACTTGGCATTTCTTATCCATTAACTGACAAAATTTCGATTTTTGGAGGTGTTGAATCTTCCAGATTATATTATCAATTTCAAAATAATTGGTTTAATTCTGATTTATATGGTTTTAATTATGGAGTGAAAATCGGATTCTAATGTATCTTTATGTAAATAATAGAATATCTCTTAATTTTCGAGTAATTTTCATACTCTCTGTAGTACTCATTTCTTTTTTGCAGGCATGCAATTCACCTTTGGATGTTCCGGCAAACAGGCAAATAAAAACCACAGAAAATCCTTATGATAATCCTATTTTATCAATCACTCCATTGTATAATGAATTGGGTTTTGTATTCCCGGATTCTTCAATAAAAACAACATTAGAAATACAAACTCTCCAGGATTTTAGTTATCCAATTTCCGACTATCATTTTTTCTTTGGTATTAATAACTTCAACATTTTGAACAAAAGTATTCCTGTCATTTTGGGTCCTAAAGATTCAGAAACCGATAAATTCAATGTGGAAATACAGTTCAATGCAAGTAATCCGGGGATTTATTACGATACATTATTCGTTAACAATTTAGTTTATCCATTTGCAATTTTCAATGCTAAAGTTCCATTTATCTATTCAAATAATGTTAAAATTGAAAATGCTGTTCCTGAGGAAGAAATTACGGGGAAGATTATCTTTAAAAATATGAGCAGCAATACCGCCACAGTTAAATCTGCCGAATTTTCTCAGTTCAATAATCTTTTCAAGATTAATGAACTTTTTCCTTTTGAAATCCCAAGAAATGGCAATAAAGTAGTAAGTTTTACTTTTTTGTCCCCTATTCCCGGCAATTTTGTCACAAATGTAACATTCAGTATTGAATCAGTTACAATCAATTCCTTAATTGATAATGTTTGTGCAATATCAGTTCAATGCCAATAACTATTTTATTTTCCTCCTTCCAGTATTAATTTATAATTTTAATTTAGTTCTAGTTTCTTATCATTTGTTGTTGAATGAATTTTTTTTCAAGATTCGATATAATTTTCTTAATTTGCAGTAAACCTTATATGCAAATGAAGTATAAAGAATTTAAAGAATTAGTTGAATCTGGAGAAGGAGTTTCCGTTGAATTCAAAAGAAAATGCACAAGTCCAGAAAAAATTGCTAAAGAAATTTGTGCTTTCTCCAATACTAAAGGTGGCGTTTTATTAGTAGGGATTGATGATGATGGCAGTGTTGTAGGAATTAAAAGCGAAAAAACTGAAATGGATATTGTTCAGAAGGCCTGCGAATTTTATATTACACCTGAAATATTCCCTGAATTCAAATTATTTTACGAAGATGGCAAAGATATTCTCGCAGTTTCAATTCCTGAAGGAACTAAAAAACCCTATAAATCTTTAGTGGCTATTGATGAAAATGACAAACCTGATTATGTTGCTTTCATCCGTGTTGGCGAAAATTCCGTTCCTGCAAGTTCGGAAATGACTCGGTTGATGAAGAGTCAAATGGATCCTAAGCCAGTCAAACTACGCATTGGCGATAAAGAAAAACGCCTGTTCGACTATTTGGAGAAATATGGGCGTGCTTCGGTTAAAGATTTTGCCGCACTCGTGAATATCTCCACCCGCAGAGCCGAGCGACTGCTTATCCGGCTTGTCCGTGTGGGAGTCCTGCAAATCAATAGTGACACACATCACGATTATTTTACACTAACATGAATTATTTTCGCTATTTTGTACTTTTTACGCATTTTTTTTGTTTATACAGTATAAATTATTTGTATTTTTGATTTATTATAAAAAAGGTTTTTTTGAAAAGATTATTTACTATATTTTTAATGGTTGCATTTTTCTTCATTATGCTTGATAAGATGTCTGCTGAGACATCGTATTGGGCGAAGGATTCTAATAAGCATTATAATATATCGAAAATAAATTCAATTCATTTTTTCAAAATTAAACAAATTCTTAATCCCACTTTTTCTTTGTTTGAAGAAAAAAAACAATTAGAAAATATTTTCCGGAATATACAATTTCCTTCAAAATACACCACCAAACTGTATATCCTCTATTGTGAGTTAAAATTCGAAGTGACCTCGCTGCCGAGCAATAGTTTGGGAGTAAACTGGCTATTGTATTTGCAGTATGCTTCGCAAGGTTTACTCAAAGTAGTTTTTTCAACTACATCAACTGTTTTACTAGATTTTTTTCAATTAAACAAAAGAGGCCTAACATGAAGAAGTTCTACTTTATTGTATTAATAGGAATTTTCTTTTTAATTAGCGGTGAGATTTCGAAATCTGCACCAAATATCAGCTGTCCAAGTGGATATACACACTACTCAAGAACAGTTACTATAACTGTTGGTGGAACAACTTGCAATTACATAATTGATATTTGTGTTCTTTGTGAAAATGTAACTCATATTGATTCATTAACAATTATATTAAAGGCATTTAGAACATTAGATACTTGCAATCAGGACCCTAACTTGGTACATGCTGCAATTTATGATTTGATATTGAGTACAAGTTGGATAAATACAAATATTCCCTTTGAGTGTTTTACTGGTTTTAAACCATGTAATGAAGGATATACTTTAATAACAGGTATAGATCCTGTTTGCTGGAAAAAAGTTGGATATCTTGACGATGAAAATAATCTTAAGATTGCATACGTAGGTTGCTATGAAAATTGTGAATGTATAACGATTTACGAAATTTGTTGGGATGGTCGCCAATATGTGAAGAGAATTCATTATGGACCATTTATAGCAGGAAATTGTGCTTGTTCTCAAGTTGAACCTCCGGACCCAACTGCTCCTGATGAAGAAACCGATTGTTTTTATCTTGATGGACCATGTTATCCGTAATTATTAATAATAGGTGGTTCATTTTGAAAAACGGAATGAACCATCTTTAACAATTGGAGTTAGAATGGAAAAGTTACTTTACGTCATATTATTTTTCTCTTTATTCGGTTCATCATTTGCCAAATGGGAAAGATTGAATAAACCAGGAAATTACAGAAACATAAGCAATCTGGATGTGTATAATAACGACATTTACATTACTCTTAGAGATAACATTTATCATACAAATGATTATGGAAAACATTGGAAACAAGTTAATGACAATACTGATTTAATTTTTAATGATGTTTTAGGAATTTGTAAAAATTCAGATTATTTATTTGCTTATTCTCAAAATCAAGGAGTTTTGTTTCCCAAAAATATATATGTAACTGGTGATAATGGAGCAAATTGGATTACCTATAATGATGGTTTACCTCCATGGAAATTATCATTACTCTATCAATTTTACAAAAATAGTGAGGACGTTTATGCTGTCACAGCAAAAACAGTATTAAAATTCGATAATATTAATAAAAAATGGGTACTTCCTTTCGACTCAACTTTGCCAAATTATTATTTGCAACGAACAATGTTAATATATCAAAATAAACTTTACTTAGGAAGTGAGGTTTATCCTCAGGATATCACTTCTGGTATTATCCGTCCAAATGTGAGAATATATGATTTAGTAAAGAATACATATTATGATAGAGTAGATACAATTAGTAATATATGGAAATATACAGTGAATTCATTTGCTGCAATAGATAGTGTCCTATTTTGTGGTACGACAGGTGGGATTTTTGTTTCCAAAGATGAAGGTGTGCATTGGGAATTGAAAAGTGAAGGGCTAAATAGTGCGGGTGTTTTACAATTACTTGTTGATAAAGATTACTTCTATGCAATTGCTCGCTATTTAGGGAGAAATTATGTAGTTTATTCAACAAATAAAGGAGAAAATTGGAATTATAATGATAATGCAGAATCTTACCCTGAACCAATTAAAATATGTCCTGCAATGGACAGACTGATTATTTCTACAAATGATGGACTTTATTCTTCAACAGATTCATTAGAAACTATAATAAGTTTATTGGATACTGTACTTTGTGGAAATGCTTCATTAGATTTGTATGTTGATAACAATAAATTGTTTACCGGTATTGCATATGGTAATCTGGACGGAATTTATGAAAGTTCAGATTTCGGAAATAATTGGATTTTTAAAGAAAATAATTTAGTTCATCCTCCAATTACAAAAATTGCAGTAAAAGATAATTTTATTTTTATTTGTGTAAATTATTCAGTCTCCTATTATTCTTCAGATTCTGGTAAAACTTTTAAAGTTATAACAAAGGAAATGGGTTTGCCATACCCACAGGTTTATGCTATTAAAATAGTGAAAGACATTGTATATTTTGGTACTAAATTTGGAATATTTTATTCCAATGATTGGGGGCAAACATGGAAAGAACTTGGACTTGGAAACAGCTTAATTTTTAGTTTAGAGTTTGATGGTGATTATATTTTTGCTGGAACACAAAACAATATTCTATGGATTTCCTCAGATAAAGGAGTTACTTGGAACAGTTCAAAAATTCCCTTTAATGATTACAATTTAGATATAAATGATATAAAAGTAATTAATAATGAATTATTCATTGGTACGACACATGCTCCTAATGCAGATTCTTGGTGTGGTAAAGGGATTTGGGTATCAAAAGATATAGGGAAAACATGGGAAGAGAGAAATAATGGAATTCCGGATTTTCTTGGAGTTCAAACAATTGAACAATATGAAAACTACATATTTATTGGATTAAATGTGAATGGAGGAGTTTATTATTCAACCGATTACGGTCAGAATTGGCAATCTCATAATAGAGGTTTAACTAATTTTATGTTTAACAAACTTCTCATCGAAGATAAATATCTCTTTGCCGCAACAGCAGGAGGTGTATATAGAGTTCCATTAAGTGATTTTGGTATAGTCGGAGTTGACGAAGTTGAACGGAAGAATTATCTATACAATTATCCTCCGTTCCCGAATCCGGCTACTGAACAAGTCAGTTCTATGATTTACTGGGATTTGGCTCTGGATATAAACACTGCAGACATTAAAATATACGATATATATGGAAAACAAGTTGCAGAGAAAACTTCAACTACACTCGAAGAACAAGGTCCATATTATGGAAAACTAACCTGGAATTGCCATGGAATAAATCCCGGTGTATATTTAATTTCAATAAACTATGGTACTGAAAAGAAAACAATAAAGGTTTGTGTGGTGGAATAAATAATTCATGGATTCTTCACTTCGTTCAGAATGACAAACAAATCCCTCTTACGAGGGATTTTTTTTTGCTATGTAACCTTTTTTTCTTAATTTCGTTATATAACGAAATGAGAAATGTAAAATAATGGATAAAACACTAGAAATACTAAAAGCAATTTCTGACCGTAGCCGCCTGAGAATCTTGATGCTGCTCTATATCCGCCCTTTGTGCGTATGCGAAATTCAAGATGTGATGCAAATTACAATTTCAACCGTATCGAAACATTTATCAATTCTGAAAAATGTCGGGCTTGTCTCCGACGAAAAAGATGGTAAATGGGTAAATTATTTTTTAAATAAAGATACGCAGGATACTATTCTTCAGCAGGTTGTTCTTATGCTCCCAATGTGGCTCTCCGGCGATAGAGAAATTGAAAATGATAAAATGAAAGTTATCAATGTAGATAGAATTCAAATTTGTTCAACAAACTTAGCTTAAATATATGAAAATACTAATCCTTTGCACCGGAAATTCCTGCCGCAGTCAAATGGCTGAAGGTTTTCTCCGCACTTTCGACCCAAAACTCGAAGTTTATTCTGCGGGAACAAATCCTGCAAGCAGGGTTCAACCGAATACTATTATCGTAATGAGTGAAGTCGGAATCGATATTTCTTCTCACTTCCCAAAATCAGTAGATAGATTTTTGAATGATGAATTCGATTATGTTATTACCGTTTGCAATTCTGCTAAGGAGACCTGTCCCGTCTTTCTGGGTAAAGTAAAAAATCGCCTCCATATTGGATTCGATGACCCTTACGATGCAATCGGCACCGAAGAAGAAAAACTCAATGAATACCGCCGTGTCCGTGATGAAATTAAAAGAGATTTTTGGATTTTTTATAAAGAGAATATAAAGTAAAAAAAATTTACTGAAATTCAATCCTGAAATACATCATAGAAAATCAATTAGGTTAAAAGAGTACGATTATTCTCGTAATGGTTATTATTTTGTTACTATTTGTACAGAAGATAAACAATGTATTTTCGGAGATATTATAGATGAAAAATTAATTTTAAATGAATTTGGTAAAATTGTTAAAGAAGAATTATTGAAAACAGAAATAGTAAGAAAGGAAATCAAAATCGATTATTTTGTAATAATGCCAAATCACGTTCATGCCATTATTATAATCGACAATGATAATTGCAAACCTGTAGGGACAAATGACCCTTCAAGATTAAAAGAAATATCAAGTGCTCATGTAGGGGCGAATGGCCATTCGCCCCTACGGATGCGACCTAAATCACTATCATCATTTATTGTTGGATTTAAATCATCTTGTAAAATTCGAATAAATGATTTACGAAATACTCCAGGTATTCCTGTTTGGCAACGAAATTACTACGAACATGTAATCCGAAATGACAGAGATCTTTACGAAATCAGAAAATATATAGAAAATAATCCACTTGATTGGTTTAATGATAAATATTATATAACAAAATATACAGAGTGTTTTTATGGAAACAAATAATGATCTTAAAGAAGTTGTAAGAAAGAAATATGCTGAAATCGCTCTTCAGGATATTGATTACAGCTCAACTTGCTGTGGAACAAGCAGTACTTGCTGTGGTCCTACTTCAATCGAATCTTTCGATTATACCGTTATGAGCGATGATTATACTCAAATCGAAGGATATGTTCCAGAAGCAGATTTGGGCTTGGGATGCGGTTTGCCGACTGAATTTGCCGGAATAGAAGAAGGAAATACTGTTCTTGACTTGGGTTCGGGTGCCGGTAATGATGTTTTTATTGCCCGTAGAATTGTTGGTGAGTCTGGCAAGGTACTAGGAATTGATTTTACTGACGAAATGCTCGAAAAAGCTCGTATCAACTGCGATAAACTTGGTTATAAGAATGTCGAATTCGTCAAAGGCGACATTGAAGATATGCCGATAAATGATAATACTGTTGATGTTGTCATAAGCAATTGCGTTCTGAACCTCGTTCCCGACAAACAAAAAGCATTTTCGGAGATGTTTCGTGTGCTCAAGCCCGGTGGTCATTTTTGCGTCTCGGATATCGTAATAAAGGGTGAGTTACCCGAAAAACTGCTCAATGCCGCCGCAATGTATACCGGTTGTGTTTCCGGTGCATTGCAGAAGACGGAATATCTCAGGATTATTCGTGAAAGCGGCTTCGGAGAGCCGCAAATCAAAAAGGAAAAAGAAATCCATATTCCAAATCATATTATGCTGGATTATATAGACTTAGATGAATTACGTCAGTTCAAAACCACCAGAACGAAGATTCTGAGCGTAACAATCGTTGCAAAGAAATAGATATGAACAAAAAATCCCTCGTTAGAGGGATTTGTTAACTTTATGAACTTTATGAACTTTACAAACTTTATAACTTTATAAACTTCACCGGAGGCTGATTATTTAATTTCAGGAAATAAATTCCAGGAGTAAGAATTGATACATCAATCTCAAAATTCCCCTTTTGAGGTGTGGCCCGAAGGGACGGGGTGGATAAAACCCTTTCTCCAAATATATCAAAAATTCGGATTTCTTGTCCTTCAACCCACGGGTTAACCCGTAGGATGACATTGCTGAGGTCTATCGTGATGAAGTCGGTCGCTGGGTTGGGGAAAAGTAATGCTCCACTAGTCTGAGAGAATTCTTGAACATCGGTACCATCTATCAAATCCTGAAGCAATGCTCGGTACATAGTACCACCAACTGAACCCACAAACAAATATTTATCTGCTAAATAGAAATCTGTAGTTCTTGGAATAAAAAAAGATTTATATGTAAAACCGTCACTTCTTTTTTGCCAGGTTTTTCCTAAATCTAAAGACATGTATATACCTGCAGTCTCAAGACCCATTGGATAATTACCTTCTGTCCCTATAAATAATATAGTTGAGTCATTTTTGGGATTTTTTATAAACTCAATTGAACTGATATTTGTTATTGTAGGGTCAATATCTATCTTATTCCACGTTGTTCCAAAATCTTCAGAAACTTGCAATCCATTCGACCACGTACCTAAATAAATTTTCTTGTCATTAACTTTAACTTCATTAATTTGATCATGATTAAATCCGACATTTTCCCAGGTTAATCCCAAGTCTGTTGTTCTGTATAAACCACCTTGACCTCCAATGAATAAAGTATCTTCCATAATTTCCATAGAATATGCATTGTGTGAAGTTACCATTTCTGAGGTAACATTTACCCATGTCATCCCTAAATCAGAAGTATATTGAATTCCTTTGTATAATTCAATTACAAATAATCTATCTTTAAACACCTTTGCCACATTTATATACCCACCGGCTTTACCTTCATATATTGAATTACTCCATGTAACTCCAAAATCAGTTGTATATGCAACGACTTGTTCCGTATTGCTAATACAGAAGTAAATATCATCAATCTGTGCAAATGAAAAAACTCCAAAATAATTTTTACTCTCATCAATATGCCAGGAATCACCTAAATCATCACTCCAAAGAAGATTATATATTGTTCCGGCAAAAAGCCTGTCACCAATCAATTGAAATGAATAAGTATATGGTGGAACTATTGAATAATTTAGCATTTCCCATTGAGAAAATGCTTTTGAAGTTAATAAAAACAAGATGATAATAATGAATTTTTTCATTTTAAAACTCCTGATTTGAACCATGAACTTCCTTACAATCAGGAATACAAGCAGTTGTGAAAACTAAAGTCACATACCATGTATTTCCTCCAATTGTAATAGGATCGTTGACATTGTAGTAACACGTGGGATAAGGAATTATTGTTTCAGAGCATGTACTTGGCTCATTAAATGAATCCCAATATTTAATAATAGGACCATTTTCTTGTTTGCAATATGTAAATTCCATACCACAACAACCAATTGAACCCGGACATTCTTCAGTCATATATAACACACCGCCGCCATTTGTACCTGTGACTTGATAATAACAAATATGATTACATTGACCAGGAAAATAGTATTTATACTTAATAGTATTTGGGCATATATAATTTGGATAATCTGTATTAAACAAATCATCTAATAAAGCATGATACATTGCCCATTCAAGTAATTTATAGTTATCAATATTTAATGGATTATTTATACATGGATCCGGTCCTGGATGTAACCAACAAACTAAATTGTAACAATCAGTTAAACTTACTCTTAAAAACTCCAAATCTACAAATGTAGTTGGATCAGGACAATTGCAATGCCTCATTTTGTAAGTAACCTCAACATTGCACCCCATATAAGGAAAAGTTTTTGTTACAAGGCTTGAATCAGTACAACTATCACATCCTTGAAAAACATCTTGATAACAATTATTAAAAGGCCTATTTATTTGAGCATTCGTATTTGAATTCGAAAATATGAATAAGGCAAGGAATAATAAGAATATCATTCCTAAATTATATTTAAATTTATTTTGAAATTTCATAAGATTCTAATTAGTTTTGTTAATGTTATTCTACTTTTTAAAGTAGAAGTGAATTATTTTTTCAAATTTACATTTGAAATTGTCCTCAATTTTTTGGCAAATTGAGTATTAAAATCAAAGCATTACATCAAGTAATCATTTGGGTTTGCTGCATAAAAAAAACAATAGTTAGTTTACTCCCAAACTATTGCTTTGCAGCGATAGTTATGCGAATTTTAATTCACAATAGAGGATATACAGTTTGGTGGCGTGTTTGGAAGGAAATTGAATGTTTCGGAATTCATTTTCAATTAGCATTTTTTCTTCAAAAATAGAAGAAGTAGATTTAATAAACTGTTTTATTTTGAAAAAATGGATTGGATTTATTTTCGATATATTATAATGCTTATTAGAATCCTTCGCCCAATTCGGTGTCTCAGCGGACATCTTATCAAGCATAATGAAGAAAAATTCAACCATTAAAAATATAGTAAATAAACTTTTCAAAATTACCTTTGTTATAATAAATCAAAAATACAAATAATTTATACTGTATAAACAAAAAAAATGCGTAAAAAGTACAAAATAGCGAAAATAATTGTATTTTTCACAAAAAATTACTTAAAATATCAGAATTGAAATAAATTGAAAATGGGTTGAGATTATTTCAAATATTTTTCGTAATTTCGCTGTTAAACGAAATGAAAATAATATATTTTATTATATGATAGATAAATACTTGATTGTAGTTATTTAAAGTATTTTTCGTAATTTCGCTATTGGACGAAATGAGAAATTAAAAAAAAATGATTATTATGGAAAAAATAATTAAAAAACTCAGCCTTCTTGATAGATATCTCACTCTTTGGATATTCCTTGCGATGTTCCTTGGGGTATTCTCCGGTTATTTCTTCCCTGGAATCGTGAATTTTTGGAATCAATTCCAATCCGGAACGACCAATATCCCAATTGCCATCGGCTTGATTCTTATGATGTACCCACCTCTCGCTAAAGTACGTTACGAAGAGCTGGGAGATGTTTTCAGCAATTGGAAGGTTCTTGCTCTCTCGCTGGTGCAAAACTGGATTATCGGTCCTGTTCTGATGTTTCTATTGGCAATTATCTTCCTGCAGGGCTATCCGGAATATATGGCTGGTTTGATTTTGATTGGTCTTGCCCGCTGTATTGCCATGGTTATCGTTTGGAACGAACTTGCTAAAGGTGATACTGAATATGCGGCAGGTTTAGTTGCTTTTAATTCCATTTTTCAGGTACTTTTCTTTTCGATTTATGCTTATGTTTTCCTGACGGTACTTCCCGGATGGTTTGGAATCAAGA